>CAYTWK010000070.1:0-1879 GCA_964442095.1 uncultured Caulobacteraceae bacterium
ATGGTGTTTTTAGCATGAATAAATGCCGTTCAATTTAAATCAAATTTGCCCATTATTGTGACCATATTGCTTAATAATTGCCCTTTATCATTTGGCGCATAGTTTGCACTATATAATAGGGAAAGAAAATTTTCGGTGCCATATACCATAGTAAAATGCCGAAAATTCATAATTAAAACAGAGAGGTAATTAGAAAGCAGCAGATACGTATTTTAAGATAATCGGCAATCCTTGCATGGTAAAAAGCGCTAGGTGGGCCAAAACTTCCGACAGGAAGATCTGAAAACTAAGTATTTGAAATTTCTATAATTGGTGAAATTATGTCGATTAATTCAATTTTGAACATAGCAACCTCGGGCCTTTATGCGAGCCAATCTGGCATTGGCGCAGTTTCGAAAAACATTTCCAATGTTAACACAAAGGGTTATGTTCGGATTGAGCAGGATCAAAGTGCAACCGTAATTGGTGGCCGCAATGCAGGGGTCACGGTTAATTCTCTGCGCCGCGCCGTTGATGGCTTTTTGCAATCTGCAAGCTTGAATGCAAATTCAAATGCCCAAAGTGAAGGCGCGAGAGCACAATATCTTGATGAATTACAATCGGCCTTTGGCGACCCATCTGGCGCAAGCTCTTTGTTTGGGCGCATAAATTCAACACTCGGAGCATTTGAGACAGCTATTTCCAACCCTGGATCTGTATCAGTGCGCCGCGATATTTTAGCGCAGCTTCAAGGCGTTTTGGGGCAAATTAGCAATGTCGCAAATTCAGTTCAGGCAACAAGGAGCCGCGTCGATAGCGATATTGCCGCTAGCATTGGCCAAATAAATGGCATTTTGAAAGACATTTCGGAAGTCAATGGCGAAGTCGCTAAAGCTATGCTTGGCGGCGATGCAACGGGTGCCCAAGAGCGCCAATCACAATTGATTGACCAATTATCGAGCCTGATTGATATTCATGTTTCATACAATGAAAATGGCATTGCCAATGTGACCACAAAAGACGGCGCATTCCTTGCCGGGTTTGGACATGCCACAATTAATTATACCGCCGCCCCATCGGGTCAGCCATATTACGAAAACATAACTATAAAAATGGGCGATGATCCGATTGGTCGCCAATTCGAACAATCAATACAAGGCGGTAAATTGCGTGGCCTTTTGGATATGCGCAATAATGATTTAGCGGAAATAGCTGGTTCTTTGGGCGAATTTGCTGGAAAATTCATCGACGCTATAAATGCCGTTCATAATACCACCGCTAGCCTCCCAGCACTTGCGATTGCAAATGGAAGCGATACTGGCCTTTTGGCGGCGGATAGACTTGGCTTTAGCGGCCAAACAACAATTGGTATTGTTGCAGCAAATGGAACCTTGGCGCGCAAAATTGATATAAATTTTGACCTCGGAACGCTAAGTGTGAATGGCGGTGCAGCTATTCCAATTGGAACAACAATTGGCTCTTTTACAACTGCTTTAAATGGCGCTTTAGCAGGACTTGGCACCGCAAATTTTGCGAATGGTCGTTTAAATCTGCAAAATACTACAGCTGGAAACGGCTTTGTATTCGACGAGCCGGCAACTAATAAATCTGTGCGCGGCGATAAAGCATTTGCGCACTTTTTTGGCCTAAACAATCTGATTAACTCGAACCAGCCGACATCATTCGCAACAGGGCTTGCTACGACCGATGCACATGGGTTTAGTGTTGGGGACACGCTCGAACTTAGCTTTTCGGCCCCAAGCGGCACAAGGCTTGCGGCAAAGACAATCAATATACCGGCTGGAAATATTGGCGATATAATAAATTCGCTAAATAATCCCGCGACTGGGCTTGGGCTTTATGGTAGCTTTGCAATATCGGCAAATGGCACTTTGCAATG
>CAYTWK010000070.1:1889-8764 GCA_964442095.1 uncultured Caulobacteraceae bacterium
AACTGACTAAAGATAGCGCACCGCGCAGCGGAACCAGCCTTAGCTTTGGTCAATTAACCGGCCTTAGCCCCAATGCCAGAAGCTCACGCGCAACTGCAGCAATCATTAATAGCAATATTACCGCAGATCCGCGCAAGTTAGGCCTAGCGCAACCTAATTTAACAAGCGTGGCAATTGGCGCGGTCGCGGTTGGCCTTGGTGATAGTTTGGGCGCACAAGCTTTCTTTGACATAAATAATACGCGCATGAATTTCTTAAGCAAGATCGGCCAATCTGCGGGCAATATGACTTTGGGCGAATTTGCCTCAAGTCTTGCTGGCGACATTGGAACCAGAGCCGCGACCGCCGAAAATGACAAAGCAGCCGCAGAAGCTTTGATGACCGAAGCACAAAATCGTAGATCTAATGCCGAAGGCGTAAATCTTGATGAAGAGCTTATAAAGCTAACTTCGTATCAACAGGCGTTTTCAGCCTCTGCGCGCATGATTACTGCGGCTGATGAAATGTATGAAACTCTATTGCGGGCAGTCTAGGAATTTTAGGATAAAATAATGACACGAATTTCCACCTATAATAGCTTCAATTTTGGCACCCAAGGCCTGCTTCAGGGCCAGGCAAATATGGCAAAGGCCCAAGCCCAAGCATCAAGCCAAAAAACCGCAACTGACCTTAAAGGCTATGGCAATGACGCGAAGCAATTGGTTAGCTCAAAAACTATGGCAACAATGCTTGAAAAGCGCACTGAGGATTTAAAGACACTCGTTGCGCGCGCCGACATAGAGGCTGAAGGTCTAAAGAGCTTTAGTAAAGCAGTATCAAGCCTAAGAAGCTCTATTGGCAATGCCGTTGCGAATGAAAATGGTGCCGGATTTGCTTCTGCTTTAGAAGCAGCGCTTGCGACCGCTATATCATCGGCAAATCTTGAATTTGCTGGTCAATCAATTTTTGGCGGCAACCGCGCCTATGAAGCGCCCTTTATCAATGCCGATTTGAATACTCTGGCCGCGCAGCCCAATACAGATGCCAATTGGCTCGATACGGGGGCAAATCGCTCGGTAAATCTTGATGCCGGTCACACGATTGAATTGAGTAAATCGGCCCAAGAAATATTTAAACCATTTGTCGAATTTATTCGAAATGTCCGCGCTTGGGAAAATGCGAATACGCCAATTACGGGCAAACTTGATGCCAATCAATTGACATTTCTGAAGTCGCAAATGGCAACTATTGGTGCGATTGAAAGCACTGCTTTGGAAAATGAATCTGCTGCCGGAATTGTCAATAAGCAAATAACCAACATGATTGAAACCAATGAAAATCGGCTTACGACTTTAAATGCAGTGGTCGGTAAAACTGAAAATGTCGATTTGGCCGAAGTCGCGACCCGCCTAAGCGCGGCGCAGACTCAATATCAAGCCAGCGCATCAATTTTCTCCCAGCTTAGAAACCTAAATTTGTTGCAATTCTTAAGGTAATTTTCGCGCGGCTTCGACCTTTTGGCGAATATCACAACCCAAAGCATGATCATTTATCAGGCCCATCGCCTGCATAAAGGCATAGATTGTTGTTGGCCCAACAAATTTCCAACCAAGTTTCTTCAGCTCTTTTGAAATTTTGATAGAAATATCAGACACGGATTGGGTTTGCGGCGTATCTAAATCAATCGCTTTCGGCTCGAAAGACCAAAAATAATTCGCCAAAGAGCCATGCTTTTCAATCATTTCAATGGCGCGTTTGGCATTATTAATAGTCGCCTCTATTTTTCCGCGGTGGCGAATAATGCCCGCATCGAGCACAAGCCTTTCAACGTCACTTTGGTCAAATTTCGCAACTTTTTCAAAGTTAAAACCAGCAAAAGCGGCGCGAAAGCCTTCGCGTTTTCGCAAGATTGTTATCCATGAAAGGCCAGATTGAAACCCTTCAAGGCAGATTTTCTCAAATAGGCGAATATCATCACGAACCGGAAATCCCCATTCATTATCATGATAAGCAATGTATTCAGGCGCACCCGAACACCATTTGCACCGCGAAACGCCATCTTCGAAACTGATTACATTTGTCATTTAATGCCTTCCGCCTAAATCCCTATCTCCCGATTCAATGTTCTATATATGTTCACGTAAGGTGCTGTCAATTGGCTATTGGCAAAACCAATTGCTATTAAGAGATACATCGTCTATTGGGCGCAAATAATTTTTGCTTCGGGCCTTGAACCCGTTGGAGGATAAAATGATAATTCCCGATATTGATTTGGGCTTTGACAAGCCGCGCAATCAAACCCGTGTAGTGGTTGCCATGTCTGGCGGTGTTGATAGTTCGGTGTGCGCCGCTCTTGTCCATGCTGCAGGCTATGAAACCATCGGCATTACCCTACAGCTTTATGATCATGGTGCCGCTATTACCAAACAAAAGGCCTGTTGCGCTGGCCAAGACATTTACGATGCGCGCAATATTGCCGATCAATTGGGCTTTGCGCACTATGTCCTCGATTATGAAAGCAAGTTCAAAGAACAAGTGATAAAGGATTTTGCCGATACCTATATGATGGGGGCAACGCCAATTCCGTGTGTGCGTTGCAATCAAACTGTAAAATTCAAAGATCTATTGAGAGCCGCCAAAGAATTGGGTGCTGATTGCATGGTTACCGGCCATTATGTCGCAAGGATTGGCGATGATAATGGCGCGCGCATGCATATTGCCAAAGACATTTCGCGCGATCAATCTTATTTTCTATTTGCAACTACCCAAGAACAATTGGACTTTTTGCGTTTTCCGCTTCAAGGGATTGAAAAAGATGAGGTAAGACGGATTGCCACACATTACGGCCTAGATGTGGCCTCCAAGCCCGATTCCCAAGACATTTGCTTTGTCCCCGAGGGCAAATACCAAGATATCGTCAAAAAGCTGCGGCCCGATGCCGAGACCCAAGGTGAAATTGTCCATATTGATGGGCGAGTTTTGGGGCACCATAATGGCATTATAAATTATACGGTCGGCCAAAGGCGCGGCCTCGGGATTGCGGTTGGCGATCCATTATTTGTTGTTAAAATCGATGCCAAAAACGCCAAAGTCATTGTTGGGCCCAAAGAAGCCCTAAAGGTCAAATCTTTAACCCTCCAAGAAGTGAATTGGATAGGTGAAAAAGTCGCCACCGAAGATGAGCTGGATGGGCGCAAAGTCTTGGCACGCGTGCGCTCGACTAGGCCACCAATTCCTGCGACATTATCTACCGAAACTGGCTGGCGCATTATTTTTGATACGCCCGAAGAAGGCGTCGCGCCCGGTCAAGCATGTGTCCTCTATGAGCCAGATAGCGCAGGCGAGAACCAAGGCGCTCGAGTATTAGGCGGTGGGTTTATTAGCGGAACCCAAGCTGCGTTCTAATTCCCCTTTGGCTGCGCGGGTGGAGTGCAATTATTGGACTTATTCTTGGCCGCACCGCGCCCCAATAGTCCACCAATCGCTCGCCCTGCCATTGCTGCACGCCAATCACCGCCTACGGCATAGCCCGCATCACTACCGACCGACGAGCCAACATTTTGGCCAGTTTGCGCCGCACGTTCGCAATCTCTTTGGCGCTGCTCCTCTGAAGTCATAGTAGTTTGGGTATTATTGCTATTTCTTTGATTATTGGCGCCACCTTCAACGCCGCGCCCTGACATCATTTCGCCCATTGATGGCATGCCGACCATTAAAGTTGACATGGATTTATTACGAAACCGCGCGGTCCATTCTTGAACCCATGGTATATTAGGGTCAGATGGGCGCGCAGGGTGAACCAAATTCACTTCATCGCCATAACCGATTGCGCGCGCCATTACCATTTGTGAATTTGCAAAAATGCCGCGCGGCACCGCGCACGAAGTTTGGTTTGGAGGTAACAAAGCTTTCTCTTGCAGCCATTTTGCAATATTTGCCCCCGATAAATAATTCAAAAGCCCATGCCCAGGATCGGGCACATCTGCCGAACTCCAAATGACCATTTCCATATTATTTTGGCCATCGCCAGACATGCCAAAGGCATTAACAAAATAGGCCTTTGCGCCAATATTATTCCAATTAAATATTAGATTTTGTGATTTATCCCCACTTGAGGAGAGACCCAAATCCCCCATAAAATCGCGCGCATTATCAATTGCAAAACTAAGACTTGCGGGAATATTTGCGCCCGATATTGCATGATTACCAACTAGGGATGCAGCAGAATTTATATCACGTTTGTCCTTATGATTAGGCCAACGCGATGCCGTATCAAATTGCCCAGCGCCCCTATCACGCTCCGAGCGGCCCTGCATTGCCATATTATATGCGGCAATCTGGCCATTGCGAATTTGGAAGACTTTGGGCTGTCCTTGGCGAACGGTCTGGCTACAGCCCCAATAAAAGCTCATTTTGAAATTGCCTTCGGGCGGCTTTGGCGGCTCATCGGGAATATCGCGGCGCTCTTCGCTTGGACCAGTCGGGGCTATTGGCGTTGGTAGCAAATTCAAAGATCGCCCAAGCCTTAGGCCATTGGGGATTGATTGTGCGGCCTCTATCTGGCGAGGAAAATCCTTGTGGATAATGGCAATATCGGCGTGTTTTCCCGCCATGCCATGATAGGCATCACCAAAATGATTACTGCCGCCACCACCGCCAATGCCAAAGGGCAAATTTGGCATCATGGAGCGACCGCCATTGGACAAATCCATCCAATAATTAACTTTTGCCGGAACAATTCTTTGCTGCACAGCTTTTGAACGCGCGGCCTGACTATTGGCAGGTGTAGAACCAAGACCATAGCTCAAAGCCAGCGCCCCTATTCCAATTACTGACAATAATAGCGCCGATTTCAATGGCGCACGAGCGTTTGCATCAAAGCCAAATTCTTTTAGAATTTCCAAAGGATTATTTTTCATACTACCCCTCCCATGCCAATGACCCTAGAGCTAGCACAAAAAGGGGGACAATTGAAGCAAAAACTTGGGCTTTGGCCAAAGAAATGGGCTATTAGAGTGCGCTTTATTGTCGCTGCGGAATTGCAAGATTTTGGTTGTCCGCAACGCCGCGATTATCTATTTCTGGGCAATCTCTGAAATCTAGAGATTTACTCAAACAGATTCGAACCTCACTCATGCGGCCCGCGCGTTCGGTAATTGCAATCCGTTTTGTCGTCAGATTAGTGTTTAGCGCTACAAACTCTTGCTCTATTGCGCCGGCATTTTGGCGGTTTTGGTCATCAATAATTGGCAATTTAATTTTATTGAATGCGCCGCGCAATACAGCGAAATATTCTGGCGCCGAAAGACCACTACAAGTGCCGTGCCTTTGCCATGCGATTTCAACAAGACGGCGTGATGGCATTATATCTTGCATTCCCGTAACCAAACCAGAACTTGGGCCGTTCTGGCTTGATGGGCAATTTCTGGGGAAACCATTTTCATATTGCGGCCAAAGACCATGAACAATAAAGCCGTGGCGTGCACCTATCTGGCATTGCGAACCACCGCGTCCATTAGCGCCATCACCAAGGCAATAAGTCGGCGACCATGATAGAGACAAGACGTAAAAGTCAAAATCCTTGGCTGGCAATGGCCCTGAACTTGCTTTGCCGCTACAAGCAATGCCCAAGAACGCAAGCACAATTATAGAAAGAAATATTGGCTTTGATTGTGGAAATCGCATAATCTATCCTGCTCTAGTGATAATGTTGGAAATCTGCATAATTGCTTATTTGCTATTTGCCAAGTTTGGACTAAATAAAATCTATGTATAAAGAATTTGTATTAAGTGGCAGGCTACGCGGTAAGTTTACTATGCCCTCTTCCAAGAGCGAACAAGGGCAAGCTATTCTATTAATCGGTCTTGCGTTTTTTTTGGCTGGTTCCTTTGACCCAATAATGGATTTGCACAAAAGCATTATTGGTGAAACTGGCACTGCAAACCTCAAAAAAGTTGAGCGATTTCGCTCTCAAGGTCCGCAAAAATTAGTTGGGAAGTATATATTGAGCCTGCCTAATGTCGGCGAATTTGAAGTTAAGTCGCGCAAGATTTATGAAAACCGCGCCGACGTTCCCAAAAGCGTCAAAGTTGCATGGGAATTGGGCGAGCCACACAAAGCCAAAGTTTTAGGTGATTATTCTAACCGAATATTGCCAATTTTATTGGGCCTCTTAATTGGCGCGTATGGGGTGTTCACTATTCGAAAAAGTAAACAAGAAAAAGCAAAGAGCAATGCCTGAGCTGATAAAATCTGAATGCATTCAATCAACGGAGCGAAGCGACCCAGCGACCGACGGGAGCGCAGGCTGCGTGCCGCCAAGATGCGAAGCATCTGAACGCAATAAAACATGAATTACCGCCACGCCTTCCATGCCGGCAATTTCGCCGATGTTCTAAAGCATATTGTTATAATTAAATCTCTTAGATTGATGCAACAAAAGGAAGCTGGCATTTGTATTCTAGATGCTTTTGCAGGTGTTGGAATCTATGATTTAAAAGGTGAAATTTCCGCCCGAAGCCCCGAATATATAGATGGTATTCAAAGGCTTTGGGATAGTAAATCAAAGCTCGACCCAATTATAGAGGAATATTTAGACGCGCAAAATCTCGCGGCGGGGCAAAGCCGTTCGCTCTATGTCGGTTCGCCCTTTTTATTGGCGGCAATTGCGCGCGAGCAAGATAGGCTGATATTAAATGAATTGCACCCGAGCGATCTTGAATTTCTGCGCGAGAATATGCGCGAGTTTAATTTTAGAGGGGCGCCAAAAATTGAAATCTGTGCGCTAGACGCTTGGCAAATTATCAAAGCAAAATTGCCGCCCAAAGAGCGCCGTGGACTAATCATTATAGATCCCCCTTTTGAAAAGCCGGGTGAGTTTGAAAGAATGGCAAAT
>CAYTWK010000071.1:0-8738 GCA_964442095.1 uncultured Caulobacteraceae bacterium
TTTCTTTTTTTGGGATTTTTGTTTTTGTTTTGCCATTTTTTTTGGTTTTTTTTTTGTGCCAGGAAGGCCAACATTACCTAAGGTAAATAGCATGAATACACCAGCATAGATTGGCATACGGTTTACGAGCCCGCCATATTTAGCGATTTCGCGCGTATGCATTCTGTCATAGATAACGCCAACACAAAGAAAAAGCGCCGCTGAAATTATACCGTGGCTAAGCATTTGGAATATTGCGCCTTGAACGCCAGCGGCATTTAGCGCAAAAATACCCATGGTAACAAAACCCATATGGGCGACCGAGGAATAGGCAATCAGCTTCTTGATGTCTTTCTGGCGGAATGCCACTAAACTAGTGTAAATTATTGCAATCACACTAAGGACATAGACCATTGGCGCAAAATAATTTGAGGCATCAGGCAACATTGGAATTGAAATCCGCAAAAAGCCATAGCCGCCCATTTTCAAGAGCACGCCAGCAAGAATTACCGAACCCGCAGTTGGCGCTTCAACGTGGGCATCGGGCAACCATGTATGCACCGGCCACATTGGCATTTTTACCGCGAAGGACGCAAAGAAACCGAGCCATAAGAACTTTTGAATATTCGGGTCAAAATCGAATTTATGTAGATCCGGAATATAAGTAGTGCCCGCTTTGACGGCCATATAGGCAACCGCAACCAACATAAAGAGCGAACCCAAAAGCGTATATAAAAAGAATTTATAAGCGGCATAAAAGCGGTTTTTGCCGCCCCATATCCCAATAATTAGATACATTGGAATAAGGCCAGCTTCGAAGAAAACATAGAACAAAACTAAATCAGAAGCGCAGAAAACCCCGAGCATAAAAGCTTCTAGGAGTAAAAACGCCGCGAAATATTCCGCCACCCTTTTATCAATCGATTTCCAACTGGCGATAACACAAAACGGCATTAAGAATGCGGTCAAAAGGACGAATAAAACCGATACGCCATCAACACCCAAGGCATATTCAATTTTTCCATACCAAGGCACGCGCTCAACGAATTGCATGGCTACATCTGCGCGGTCAAAATCTTTAACCAAAACCACACTTAGCGCGAGCGTTGCGAAAGTGATGATTAGCGACAAAACACGCGAAAAACTAGCGGCCTTTTGGTCGTTCTTTACAATCGCGCCATAAAGCATAATTGCGATTGCGCCCAAAGTCGGCAGCCATACAATGCTAGAAAGGATAGGAAGGCCCATTATTTAAGACCTCCATAGATTATTACGGCACCAAAACCGATAAGCGCAATTAGCATGATAAACGCATAATGGAAAACAAATCCCGATTGAATTTTAACTGACCGTTTGGACATAAGATTAATATCATTCGCAAGGCTATTGATTGGGTATTTATCGATAAGGCCAACATCGACTTTCTTCCAAAAGAAGTCGCCCAAAGCGCGCGCGCCCTTGACGAATGTATTGTGATAAAGCTCGTCGAAATACCATTTATTGAACAGGAATTTATGAAGAAAACCAGTATTTTGCGCGATTTTCTTGCCCATTCCATCATTCCAGAGATAGATGAACATTGCCGCCAAAAGCCCAGTTACGGTCACGACTAAAGGCGCATAAAATACCCATTCAGGGACATTGTGGCGGTCATGCAAAACATGATTGTCAGCAGCTATGAAAATAGAATGACCCCAGAAATCGTGATTATCATCGCCTATAAAAGCGCTATAGAATACATAGCCTGCAAATACCGCGCCGAAGGCCAATAATACCAATGGTAATAACATTACCCAAGGGCTTTCGTGGGCTGGCGCCTCACCTTCTTTTGTATGGCTCGCGTGATTATCGTGCGCATGATCATCATGAGCGTGATCATTGTGGCCGTGATCATCATGACCATGTCCGTGGGCTTCGCCATGGTATTTGCCGTGGAAAGTCATAAAGGCCAAGCGCCAAGAATAGAAACTAGTAAGGAGCGCCGCCAATATCGAAATCCAGAAGGCAAAGGTTGGAATAAATCCACCCTTCATTGATGCGGCAAAGGCGCTTTCTATGATAGCATCCTTCGAGAAGAAGCCAGCAAATCCGATTTGCGTGTGCGGAATACCAACACCAGTAATCGCCAATGTGCCAATAATCATAATGGCATAAGTAATTGGCATTGGTTTACGCACCGCGCCCATTTGGCGCATATCTTGCTCGTGGTGAAGGCCATGAATAACTGAGCCGGCACCAAGGAACAAAAGCGCCTTAAAGAATGCGTGGGTAAATAGATGGAACATTGCCGCCTGATAAGCACCAAGACCAGCCGCAAAGAACATATATCCCAATTGGCTACAGGTTGAATAGGCAATAACGCGCTTGATATCATTTTGTGCGAGGCCAACAGTGGCCGCAAAAATCGCAGTTACTGCGCCAACTACTGTTATCATGCCCGATGCAAAAGTGGTGGTTTCATAAATTGGCGAACATAGACAAACCAAAACCACACCTGCCGTAACCATTGTTGCAGCGTGAATTAGTGCCGAGACTGGCGTTGGCCCTTCCATAGCATCGGGTAGCCAAGTATGGAGGAATAATTGCGCTGATTTACCCATCGCGCCAATGAATAGCAAAACCCCAATCACTTCGAGGGTTGGCAAATTATATGGACCCCAAGCCATTGTAGTGTTCACATGTTGTGGGATTGCCGCAAAAACTGTCTTAAAATCTATAGATCCAAACACCATATATATAGACATAACACCTAGTATCATGCCAAAATCACCGACGCGGTTTACAACAAATGCCTTGATTTGCGCGTCATTTGCCGAGCGCTTTTGATACCAAAAACCAATCAATAGGTATGAAGCAAGGCCCACGCCCTCCCAACCAAAGAATAATTGCATGAAATCAGCGGCTGTCACTAAGCTCAGCATCGCAAAAGTAAACAATGACAAATAAGCAAAGAAGCGCGGCTTGTGCGGATCTTCCGCCATATAGCCCCATGAATAAAGGTGAACCAATGATGAAACCGAAGTTACCACCACCATCATAACCGCACTTAGGGCATCAAGCCTTATTGACCAAATCGATGTAAAGCCCGCAACGTCTATCCATTTGAATAGCCGGATTGGGTCATGCGGTAGTTCCATAGTCCCGCGCCAGTGACCAAGAAAAATAGTCGCGGCACAAAAGAAAGATACGAACAAAAGCCCAGTTGTAACGGCCATCGAAACTTTTTCGGGTATCACGCGCCCAAATAGGCCCGCAATGGCAGCGCCAATAATTGGCGCAAAAACAACAATTAATGCGAGGGTTTCAATACTCACGTCCTAACCCTTCATAATATTCAAATCAGAGGTCGCAATCGAACCGCGATTTCTAAAATAAACGACAAGTATCGCAAGGCCAACAGCGGCTTCGGCGGCGGCAACTGTCAATACAAACATTGCAAAAATTTGACCAGTCAAATCACCTAAAAATGCCGAAAACGCTACAAAATTAATATTGACCGCCAAAAGCATCAATTCAATCGACATCAAAATAACGATGATATTCTTACGGTTCACGAAAATGCCAAATGCACCAATCGTAAATAATGCGGCGCCAAGACCAAGATAGTGTGATAGTTCAATCATAGGGAAACCCCCTCGCCCGATTTAGGCTCTGTAAGTTCTACACCGCCAGCACGAGTGCGGCCCACCTGAGCAGTAACTGATTGGCGTTTGATGTTTTGGCGATGGTGGAGCGTTAAAACAATTGCCCCAATCATTGCCACGAAAAGCACCAAACCAGCCAATTGGAAGTATAAAATATAGTCGGTATAGAGCACTCTGCCGATTGCGGTAGCGTTATCAGTTTTGGTCATATCAGGAATTGGCGATGCCAATACTGATTTATCGACAGCTAAGCCATCGCGCGATTTTGCCACAAGCAAGAACATTCCCAATAAGACCAGACCAACAATACCGCCCGCCGGCAAATAGGACATAAACCCTTGTTTTAATTCGACAAAATCAATATCAAGCATCATTACAACGAATAGGAACAGAACCGCGACCGCACCAACATAAACCACGACCAAAAGCATGGCCAAATATTCCGCGCCAATTAAAACAAATAGCCCCGCACCACAGAAAAATGTAAGAATTAGGAATAAAACCGAATGCACCGGATTACGCGCAGAAACAACGCCGAGAGCGCTAAAAATTGCGATTGCACTTAATATATAAAAAGAGACAGTTTGTAACACTTCAAATCCTACCTATATGGTGCATCAAGTTCGAGGTTTTTGGCAATTTCGCGTTCCCATCTATCGCCATTGGATAGCAAGCGCTCTTTGTCATAGAATAATTCTTCGCGGGTTTCGGTGGCATATTCAAAATTTGGCCCCTCCACGATTGCATCAACCGGGCATGCTTCTTGGCAAAGACCGCAATAAATGCACTTTGTCATATCAATATCATAGCGTGTTGTGCGGCGGCTTCCGTCTTCGCGCGGCTCGGCCTCGATGGTTATAGCTTGGGCTGGGCATACCGCTTCGCAAAGTTTACAGGCAATGCAGCGCTCCTCGCCATTCGGATAGCGGCGAAGCGCGTGTTCACCGCGAAAACGTGGACTAAGGGGGCCTTTTTCAAACGGATAATTTACTGTTGGCTTGCGGCGAAAATATGTTTGCATGGCAAGCCCAAAAGCCCCCACGAAATCAAACATTGTCGCGCCTTTAATGGCCTGAAAAATCTTCATACCATACCCCCAAAATATGCAACATAACCGCCAACAATCGCAACCGCTACCAAAGTTGTTGGCAAGAATATCTTCCAACCAATACGCATTAATTGATCATAACGATAGCGCGGCACAATTGCCTTTGCCATTGCGAACATAAAGAACATTATCCAAATTTTTATATAGAAAACCAAGAAGCCAATATATGGATTGGTCACCTCGCCCCATGGTAAATTCCAACCGCCAAGGAATAGAATATTTATCATGGCGCACATCAAAACAATATTTAGATATTCGCCAATCATAAAGAGCAAATATAAAGTCGCCGAATATTCAACTTGATAACCCGCGACCAATTCTGACTCAGCCTCTGGAAGGTCAAATGGTGGGCGATTAGTTTCTGCGAGTGCCGAGATAAAAAAGACCCCAAGCATCACAAACATTACAAGGCCGACTATAAAACCAAGTGCAATTTTCAAAGGGCTTCCGCCATGGACCAAAGCACCAATAAAAGAGAAAGCGTGCCAATCCCAAATGCCGCCTTTTTGGTGATTTACAATCTCGGTAAGGTTCAAACTACCGACCAAAATTAGAACGGTCACAATAACAAAACCTATGGAAACCTCATAGGAAACCATTTGCGCGGCAGAGCGAAGCGCACCCAAAAATGGATATTTTGAGTTTGACGCCCAACCGCCCATTATAATGCCATAAATACCCAAAGACGAAATCGCCAATAGGTATAAAACGCCAACATTCATATCAGAAATCGCCCAACCTGGCGCAAGCGGCACGACAACCCAAGTAAGGAAAGCTGTCACCAAAGTAATCAAAGGCGCAAGCACAAAAACAGTCTTGTTGGCACCGGCTGGGATTACGATTTCTTTGAAAACGAATTTCAAAAAGTCGGCAAAAGATTGCAATAGTCCGAATGGTCCAACCACATTTGGCCCTTTACGCATCATAACAGCGGCCCAAACTTTGCGGTCAAACAATAGGATAAACGCCAATGAAATGAGCAATAAAACAACGTAACCAAGGATTTGTGCAAACCCTAAAAGCCCGCCCCATAAAGGTCCAAATTCTTCAACTAGCCCCTGCATCTATTCAGCCGCCACTTTTTGGTTTTGACCCAATCTTAGAGCCGAGCACTTCGCCATAGTCGGTGAAGCCCGAGAGATTGGATTGGTTAAATAATAATCGTCAATAATGTTCTTAATCGGCGCACTATCTGCATGGCCAGAAACGCCCAAAAGCCTAAGCTCTGGAGGATTTGTAGGCGCAATATCACCATTGGCATTTGCAAATATTGGATTTTGAGCAGCCAAATTTGCCCGCAATTGCGCAAGATTATCATATGGCAAAACCTTGCCTAGCCGCGCAGAAAGTGCACGGAATATCGCCCAAAGCTCTTTTGCCTGACCTTTTGGCGCAACCGCAGAATTGGCAAATTGCACCCGCCCTTCAGTATTAACATAAATTGCGTCTTCTTCACTAAAGCCGGTGCACGGCAATACTAAATCGGCAGTATGCGCGCCTTTATCGCCATGGGATCCAATATAAATATTGAAAATCTCTGTTGGAATTTCGATTTCATCGGCACCTAAAGATACCAAAGTCTCGAGCTTGCCAGAAAGCATTGCATTAGTATTAAGGCCATTATTCTGCGGCAAGAAGCCAATATCCATCAGACCAACGCGGCTCGCGGCAGAATGAAGAACATTCCAGCCATTCCAACCTTCACGCACTATCTTTGCTTTTAGGGCAATTTCAGACGCCAATTTCAACAAAGCCGCACCATCTTTACGGCTAAGCGCACCATCACCAATAATAATCATTGGCCTTTGGGCAGCAGAGAGGATTTTATAAAAATCGGTTTTACCTTTTGCCAATTCTTCAAGAGTTTTAGCGCCATCGCCCAAATATGCATATTTATAAGTAAGCTCGGCTAATTCGCCAACCACGCCAATCGCCTCTAAAGAGCCTGAAAGCCATGCTTTGCGAATCCGTGCGTTTAAAACTGGTGCTTCTAGGCGCGGATTAGAGCCAATAATCAAAAGCGCATCAGCAGATTCAATTCCCGCGATAGTGCTATTGAATAAATAACCGCCGCGACCGGCCGATGCATCGATTACCGAACCATTTTGACGGCAATCAGTATTATTAATCCCTAGGCTTCTTGCCATATCAAGCGCAGCTTTTGCACCCTCCACACCGATTAAATCGCCAGCGATAAAGCCGATTTTTTCAGGCTTGCCAGACATTTTTTCGGCAAAAATTCCAAGCGCTTCTTCCCAAGAAATTTCGCCTAATTTGCCATTTTTACGCAGATACGGCCTATCAAGTCTTTGACGTCTTAAGCCATCGCAAGAATGGCGACCCTTATCAGAAAGCCATTCTTCGTTTATGTCTTCGTTTAAAATTGGCCCAATGCGCAAGACTTCGGTGCCACGCGTATCAATATGAATATTCGAGCCAATGGCATCCATAATATCGACCGACAGCGTCTTTTTTAACTCCCAAGGGCGCGCATTAAAGGCATAGGGTGCACTTGTGAGTGCACCAACTGGGCATAAATCGACAATATTCGCCGATAATTCAGAAGTAAGAGCCGCCTCGAGGTATGTAGTGATTTCAACATCTTCACCACGACCACTTAGGCCTAATTCATGGACGCCCGCGATTTCCGTGGCAAAACGGACGCAGCGCGTGCACTGAATGCAGCGCGTCATAACGGTTTTGACCAATGGCCCCATATTTTTTTCTTCAACTGCGCGTTTATTTTCGCAGAAACGGCTATCCGCCTTGCCATAAACCATAGCCTGATCTTGAAGGTCACATTCACCGCCTTGATCGCAAATCGGGCAATCAAGCGGATGATTTATAAGCAAAAATTCCATTACGCCTTGGCGCGATTTTTTCACTTTTTCTGAATTGGTAATAACCTCGGGCGGCTCGCCATTTGGCCCTGGGCGTTGGTCACGCACCTGCTGCGAACAGGAGGCAACTTCTTTGGGTGCGCCTTTAACTTCGACGAGGCACATGCGGCAATTGCCAGCGACCGACAAACGTTCATGGTAACAAAAACGTGGTATTTGCACACCAGCAGCTTCGCATGCTTGTAGCAAAGTATATTCCGCAGGAACGTCAATCTCTTGTCCGTCGACAATGATTTTCGCCATTAGTTTGCCCCACTATTAAAATCAGATTTAAATTCAGTTTTTAGGTCGCTTTTTAAAGCTGAGCGCTTAAAGCCCCAAATTGACCAAATGGTCAATATGACACTAGCACCAAGTAGTCCCCAAAGCCATATTGCAACATCAATCCTATATGCAAAATGCAGCACAATTGCCCATACAATGCAGCCCAATAAGGCACCCGATATCACAAGCCGCAGATATTGACAGATTTTACAGCCCTTTGCCATTTTTTGCCCCAAAAACCAAAAATTTCTATGGCCTGATTCTATAGGTTCGGCGCAATTGATTCTTTGCCATTTCAATCAAAAATGAAGCCAAAAATGGTGTGCTCAGTTTTCGTCTAATGCTTGATTTGATTTCATTTTTGCCAAAAATTCGACCGCTTCTTCGATATCGTCAGTTCTATGAATTGGCCAATCATTCATTTCATCCAAATAGGAGATTCGCCCCTCTGCGCCATATTGAATTGTTGGTTTGATAGAAGACGGATTGTCAAATGCACCAATGGATATAGAAACTCTACCGCCAACTTCATAAGTTAAAGGTGTTCCGCATTTGTCGCAAAAGCCGCGGTTCACAAGGTTGGAGCTCGCGAATCTTTTGGGTTCATTGGTCCATTTTAATTTGCCGCGCGCACCTACAAATGGCGCAAAATAATTGCCAAACGCTTTTTGACACATCCTACAATGGCAAATTGATGCTTCACCTAATTCGCCCTCTATTTCAAAGCGAATATGTCCGCATTGGCAACCGCCTTTATGGGTTTGTAATTCTTTCATTTACCACCAAATCCTTCAATCCTGACAAAGGAGGCGATTTAAATTGCTATTCCGCCGCGATATTTGC
>CAYTWK010000072.1:0-8623 GCA_964442095.1 uncultured Caulobacteraceae bacterium
CGAAATCCAAAGAAAATCGCGCGCAAACAAGCTCTGAGCAAAGTGCGCAAAGAAGTGGTCAAAGACCTTCAAATTCACGTTCCACTCAGGCAAATCCGAGAACAGAAACGAAGCGGCCAAGCACACAAAACACACAAACTAAAGCAGCGCCAAAAGCCAAAGCTGCACCAGCTAAAAAGTCAGATTCAGCGCCTAATAGACAAAGAACACCTAATCCAAAGACCAAAGAAAAAGCGCTTAATATCCCAACTTGGAATCCAAATCCGCCGAAAAAGAAATAGGCTTTGATTTACATTTACTATTGATTGCCAAGTTTTAATTTGACCCAAATTCGCATCTTTGCAAAATAGTTATTATGAAAAATTATAAACTAGCGACAATTTTGGGCGCATTTTTGACCATCGCCCTTATCACAACAAGTGCAACTATTGGCAAAGCAAATCCCGCAGATAATAATAAAACAATCAAGGTGAAACAGGCGTTTCCATTTTTAAATAAATATCTGACTTTGCCCGCAAATGTGAAAGACGGTTTTAAATTAGTCTATTCAATTCGCGCAAACCCTGCCCCATTGCCCGAGATGCATTATGTCCATAATAATCGTCGCACACGAATTATGATTAATTCTGATGGCATTGTTTCTAATCTACCCGACCTTGCTTTATGGCAAAATGGGACAATAGAGAGCGCAGGGCCTAGGCCGGCAGGCATGAGAATTTCAATAACAATGAATTCTGTCCCTATAATTCCGCTATCTACCAATATAAGTGTTAGCGCGCTTAATAATTCGATTAGTGATCTTAAAGAGGCGATTAAAAGTGCAGGACCAGTTGCCTTGGCTTTCCCCAAACAAGAAAGTATTGTATTTAAAGGCGTGGCATCGGGAACAATAGTATTTGCCGATGGTCGTAGAATACCCATAGCGCGCAATAATACAGGGCTAGTGTTTTCGCCACTTAAGCATGAGATGCGCGGCGCACAAAGCCTCAGTTTTGCAAACGCACCGACAGGTGCAGAATTCGCGCGTTAAGCCTATGAATTAACTATAATAATCGACATAGTTCAATATTTATTAACGAACTCAGGTCAATATTCGCTTCAATTATAATTGGAGAAAACGCCTAAATGGCAGGCCTTGCAACACTTCATGTCTTAGTAGTTGACGATAATGCGCATATGCGCTCGATTGTTGTCGCAATTTTGCGCGGTATAGGTATAGGCACAGTTAAAGAAGCTGCCGATGGCGCAGACGGCCTAGAAGTTATGCGCTCTGGCGTGCCTGATATTGTAATCACTGATTTGAATATGGATCCGATTGACGGCCTTGACTTCACTAAAATGGTGCGCACAGCCAAGGACAGCCCGTTCCCCTTTGTGCCAATAATAATGATGACCGGTCACACAGAACGCTCCAAAGTTGCGGCCGCGCGAGATGCTGGCATCAACGAGCTATTAGCAAAGCCAATTTCAGCGCGCACTTTAATGGATAGAATTGTCGCTGTGGTCGATAAGCCGCGCGCCTTTGTTAAAACCGCATCCTATGTCGGACCATGCAGGCGTCGGACGGAAACTAAAGAATTCTCTGGCCCATGGCGCCGTAAAGACGATGACGCAGAGGCCGAACAAGCAAAACTAGCCGAAAGATTGGCACTAAAAGAGGAAAAGCAAAATGAGAAAAAATAGTGCTGAATTGGCTGAAATCATCGAACCTTCTTATGTTTTACAAAGAAAAATGGGCGGCTCTGCTGCACGGCTTTTGACACCTGCTAAAGTCAAAAAAGCCGAAGCTGCTGTTGCTGAATTAGTGCCGCCATTACGTTTTGAAGTAGAGCGTTTGCTTGGAGAAATTGCTGCACTTACTAAGAAATGTAAACCGGGTTGCAGCCCAAAGATTTGGGCCTTGGCGCATGAAATCCGTGGCCTAGCAGGTTCGGCGGATTATGTTCAACTTGGTAAGGTTTGCGATTTATTGTGCCTATATATTGAAGAAAAAGACATGAATTTCATTCCAAATGAAAACATGATTTCAACAATAAATGTGACCGCAAATTTCACACTTAATGAAGGCGCAGATAGTGATCCTATCGTTGAGAAGCTAATTGAAGATTGTCGCCGCGCTGTTGTGGTGCAAAGACGCCGCGAAGGCCGAGTTACAATCGAAGATTTATAATAATATCAGGATTTGCGGCGAACCATTAAGAGGCCATCGCCCACACCAACCATGCTTGCCTCAAATTTGGGGTCCTCATGGGCCAGCGGAACTAGATCGCGCATTGCAACCGTTGCTTCATCATCAATTGTTTTATCGGCAACTTTACCAAGGCGCAAAACATTATCAAAGAGCATAAGACCGCCAGGGCGCAATAATTTTTTGCCAAGCGGCAAATATTCAAGATATCCAACCTTATCGGCATCTATAAAAATGAAATCGATTTTTCCGGCATAGCCAGTTTCAATCAATTGCAAAAGATTATCCTTAGCGGCGCCAACCATCGGCGTGATTGCGTCTTGAACACCAGCCTCTTTCCAATAAGATTTGGCAATATCCATATATTTATGCGAAACATCAAGCGCGAATAATCTTGCACCAGGGCCAGCATTCGCGCGCAAAGCCAAAGCCGTCGCAAGAGCTGAATAACCCGTAAAAACGCCGACCTCTACGGCAAGACGCGCATCAATTAGTCTGATTAAAAAGCTCATGAACGAGCCTTGTTCAGGGCTAATTTGCATTTGCGAATTGGGAATTAGGGCCGTTTCCAAGCGGCATTTTTCAAGCACAGCATGCTCTTTGGGGTTTGCGGCAATTATATAATCAATAATTTCAGGGCTTAGGCTAAGGCTGGATCTTGTCATCACAGGCTTTGTAATTGAAACTCTTGGAAAGGCCAAGCCAAAAATACAAGCAAATCGCAACCAAAGTGCAAACTATTGCGAAAGCCAAGGATTGATAGGTATCCGCCGTGCCGCCCGCGAATAAATTTTGTTTAAAGCTAATCTTATAAAAACTGGGTATTAATACCGTTTCTATCCATGTCCAAAAGCCATGCAAACTTGCCGCCGCAATCATGCCAAATCTTTTGCTCAAGACCCCGATTAATAGGCCAATTCCAATACTTGAGAGAATATATCCAATAGATCTATAGCCTTGAAGATATTGCAATGCGCAAAACACAAAGGCGACAATTAATATGCCAAACAATGTTCCATATTTCTGCGTTGCGGTTTCTTGGGCGATAAATGCCAATAAAAACTGCTCGGCTAGGCCATGAATTAAGATGAAACTCAATGAAAAAACTAGGCCTAAGGCCAAAGCTAGTTCAAATTTCGTATCTAATTTTCCAAAATTTGCGACCTGATTTAGAAGAATCAAAATAAGCCAAGAAGCCCCAAGCACAAATATAATCGCCAAAGCACCGATTAAAAGCGATTTCAAATCGCCATAAATAATGGCTTTAGATTTGCAAAAATTGACTTCCCTTTCTAGGGATAATCTTTGCCATAAAAGGAAAAAGCTAAAAACAATTGCAAAATTAAGCGGCTCGCGAATTGGAAAATCTAAGCCTAATTGCACCAAGCCCATCGCCAAGTCGCGCGAGGCGACGCCTGCAATAAAAGTCGCGGCTAAAGCAAAAACCGCAGCGCCAGCAGTTCTTGCAATAGGCGAATTTAAAATTTTGGCGATTTGCGGATTCATAGGTTTGCGTCCATTTCCCTCTATTAGCTCAAATTACTTAAAAAGCGTATATTTTGATTGCAAGCAAACCCAAGCCAATTTATCGTAGATTATTGTTATAAAAGAGACAAATTATGCCAAACCTTTTGCCAAATATTCCATTTGGTGGACTAAAACTTGACCGACTTTCTGGGCATCGTGAAGACGCTGATTTTAATAAAAATCAATTGGCACATGATGGCGCACAATTCATTATTTATGAAAAGGCGCGCCCATTGGTAAAGGCAGATGAAAATGGATATTATTCAGCGCTATATCTTAATAAAGATGCAATAACGGCACTATCGGGCGAAATTCAGCCACCAATTTTTATTGGCCTGAACGAGAGCAAAAGCCCTATTTTCGTATGCGAGCTTAATAGGGACTTTGATTTAGATACAAGTTTTTTAAAAGATTTAGGCGAATTTTGTGAATTACGAAATATCTTAATGCGACTTAATACCGAAGATATGGCGCTTTTGGGACTTGGGCGCTCTATATTTGATTGGCACGCGCGTCATGGATTTTGCGCCAATTGCGGCACGCAAACTGAAATTCACAAAAGCGGATGGGCACGAAAATGTAATTCATGCGGCGCAGAACATTTTCCAAGAGTAGACCCAGTCGCGATTATGTTGGTTGTCAATGGCGATAAATGCCTGTTGGGGCGTTCAAAGAATTTTCCGCCGGGGTTTTACTCGCTCTTGGCTGGCTTTATTGAGCCGGGCGAAACTATTGAAGAAGGCTGTCAGAGGGAAATATTTGAAGAAACCAATATTATCGCCAATGAGTTTAAAATCCTCGGCAGTCAGCCATGGCCCTTTCCAGCCCAATTAATGATTGGCCTTCATGCCAAAGCCAGCACAAGCGATATAAAAATCGACCCCGATGAATTAGAAGACGCGCGCTGGTTTTCTAAAGATGAAGCGCGGCAATTATTATCTAAAACTGGCCTTGAAGCTAATGGAATTCAATTGTTTGGTCCAAGAAAAGTCGCGATTGCGTATTTCCTATTAAATGCTTGGCTAGAAAAATAGACTATTCTGTGATTGTCCGATATCTAAAATCATGGGCATGATAGACACCCAAAACCGTTAAATCGGCGGAGAAAAAACGCAATTCCTGAAGCGCTAGGGCGACATTTTTTTCGTCCGGATGCCCCTCAATATCGGCATAAAATTGGGTAGCGTTAAAACTACCGCCAATTTGATAGCTTTCAAGTTTTGTCATATTCACGGAATTAGTAGCAAATCCGCCCATAGCTTTATAAAGAGCGGCCGGAATATTGCGCACACGAAAGATAAAGCTAGTAATATATTTTTGCGCAGAATTTGCTACATATGGAACATCATCTGGCGAAGCACTTAAAACAACAAATCTTGTAGCATTGTGTTTTGCATCTTCAACATTTTCACGCAGAATTTTGGCATTGTGAATTTGCGCCGCTAGGGTTGAACCCAATGCGGCAAAATTTGGATTATTCATTTCCGCAATTTCGCGCACAGAGCCCGCAGTATCCGCAGTAACCACTGCCTTGGCACCCAATTCATTGATAATATTACGACATTGACCGAGCGCCATTGGATGCGAGCGAATATGCGTAATATCTGATAATTTCGCGCCCTTTATGCCAATTAATTGGTGATGAATTGGCGCAAAATACTCGCCAACAATATATAGGCCAGATGCCGGCAAAAGGTGGTGCACATCGGACACTCGGCCTGCCAAAGTGTTTTCTATAGCAATCATGGCCAATTGCGCCTGACCGCTTTTAACAGCGCTAAAGGCATCGTCAAAGGCAACGCACGGCATAGGATCATAATCAGGATAGGCGCTTTGCGCCGCCATATGCGAATTAGCACCAAATTCGCCTTGGAAAGCTATTTTCTTGGTCATATTTTACCTTGCTTTTTATAAAACTCGCGGGCCAACTCTAAGTGTTCGCTTGTATCGACGCCTTTTGGAAAGTCTTGCACTATTCCAGCATAAATATTCATTCCCAATTCAAGTGCGCGCAATTGCTCTAATTTTTCGCGCTTTTCAAGAATTGATGGCTTTGCCGAAACAAACCGCGCCAAAGCTTCGCGCCTATAAACATATAGCCCAATATGGCGATAAACCGGCCCATCGCCCCATGGCGCATTGGTTCTGGTAAAATATAAACATTTTGAACCATTCGGATTATCGGCATTTGCCAAAATCGCCTTTACAAGATTCTCATCATTTTTTTCGATTTCATCAATGCTAGGCGAGACCAAAGTTGCAATATCGCAATCAGGATTTTGCTCCATTACAGCAAGCGCATTTGTTATTAGGCTTGGATCAAAAGTCGGCATATCGCCTTGAAGATTTATCACAATATCAAAATCTCTTGCTTTATCAAAATTCTCGAGCGCGGCATGAACTCTATCAGTGCCAGATGGAAGGTTTGGGTCCGTCAATATAGCGCGCGCACCCGCCTTTATTGCTGGCTCAATTATTTCATTATCACCAGCAGCGACAAGAATTTCCTTAATTTGCGTTTCAAGAGCGCGCTCTATTACGCGCGCAATCATTGGTTTTCCGCAAATATCCGCCATTGGTTTATTAGGAAGGCGTGTGGCCGCAAGGCGCGCAGGAATCACTATAATCGGTTTCATTAGTTTTTATCGCGTTTTGACACCAAAATTGGCAATCGAAAATTTATCCTATTGGCATTGGGGGTGCGACAAATGCAACCCCTTTTGCAAAAAATCAATGATAATTGCAGTTTAATTGCCAAAAACTTGACTAAACTATCAAATTGACAGAATGGCATATTGATAGCATGTCAAACCCGTGGCATATGCGCTTAATATTTATTGCTTTAATTTTGGGGGCTTAATTCAAGAATGAGCAAATCAAACTGGTTTAATATGGCGGCAGGGGCAATAATTGCGACCGGCCTTGGAATAATGGTTTTTGGAACTTTTGCGGATGCCCTTTATTCGCAAGATACCAAAGCCGTTGGCTACCCTGTCGAAGTAAGTGAAGGACCCGGCGGCGGCGCTGAGGAAGGGCCAAAATTATTGCCAGATTGGGGCACTTTGTTTGCCGATCCTGCAAAGCTCGCCGAATATCAAACCAAAGGTGCGAATGTTACCAAGGTTTGCGCATCTTGCCATGATTTATCGCCTGCGGGCGCGAATAAAACTGGTCCTGGTCTTGCCGGTATTGTTGGCCGCATGGGTGGCTCTAAAGCTGGTTTTGCATATTCAGACGGCGCAAAAGCCCATGCTAAACCTTGGACGCTAGATGAATTATATGCATTCTTGGAGAACCCAAAGAAAGTCGTCCCTGGCACGACTATGGCCTATGCTGGCATGTCCAAATCTGAAGACAGAATTGCGGCTGTTGCGTTCCTTCGTTCGATTTCTGGGTCTCCTGCCCTACCTGCGCCGGATCCAACTCGTGACCCTGCAAAGGTTGCTGCGGCAGCGGCGGCGGCTGCACCTGCTGATGGTGCTGCGCCTGCTGAGGGTGCTGCTACAAATGCAACCTCAAACGCGGCAAGTCCGGCGGCCCCTGCTAATGCAGCTGCGCCAAAGACCCCAGAAGCTGCACCTAAAGCTGCTCCAGCAGCTGCTGCACCTGCGCACTAAAATATTTTAGAATAATCTCTTAATAGAGCGGATTGGTATTCCAAGATTATCAATCCGCTCTTTTGCGACCTTTAAAGGTTCGATTGATACCATCATTGTGAAAGATGTCGCGTGGATTATATTCACTTCATCCAACATAATCGCGACATGACCTTTCCAAAAAATCAAATCACCGCGCCTTAGGCCCGATAAATCATCATTTATTTCTAACGATTGGCCGCGCGCCTCCTGTAGGCGGGCATCGCGCGGTAGATCAATACCACATGCACCATAACATAATTGCACGAGGCCAGAGCAATCAATACCAAGAGGTGAATTGCCGCCCCAAACATAAGGCGTCCCTAGCATTTGCTTTGCCAAATCAATTGGGTCAAAGAATTTTTTATCAATTAGGCAAAGATGGCTTTCATAGATAAAGCCCAATCCGTCGCACCAAATAAAGCCATTTTCACGCTTTTCACTTGCGCTGACAAATGCACCAAACGTTAGCGTATGTTTTATTTGCGCCTGCACTTTGGCTTCTGTATAGGAATTGGTGCGCATCACCCCAATTTTATGGGTAGGCGCTATAATTTCTTCGCCAATATCACTTTCGGACAGATAGCCAACATAGGAATCGCGCTTTAATTGACCCCATGCAAAACCATCTTTGATTTCATAGACATCAATTAATTCACCCAAAAGCGCCTGTGTGGAATGTTCGGCATCAGCTAATGGTGCATTTCGTAATTGCGCAATCGGAACTTTAATCTGATAGGTTTTGGCGTCAACAAATTTCTCGCTCTGCACTTTTCCAATTAAAGAGGCTGCTGCAATATCGCCACGATAAGCATTTATGGCTTTGTCGAGATTTTCCACTATCTAATCTTACTGCGCCGCATATTGAATATGCGATTGTCTATTGGGAATAGCATTTGGTCGATATTCATCTATGGCATTTTCGCTAAACGAACTAAAGCTATTATAGAGAATTTGCGCAATCGAGCTTAGTTTTTCGCTTCCTTCTAATGTCGGCTCGATAAGGACAGACCTTTTATCATGGGGGTCGCGAACACGACGCAAAAGCCCCATCGCTTGCAAACTATCAAGAGCGCGCACTACGGCGGGCTTACATAGCCCCAAACGCTTTGCCAACGCGCGCACAGTATAGCGCTCTTCATCGAGGTGAACAGTAAGCAAAAGTGCGGTTTGGCGCGCACTTAGGTCTGGGCCATCGGCTTTGATTGTGCGCGTATTTATATCGCGCCAAATATCCAAAGCTTGCCTTTCACCAGATTTCATAATTTGCCTT
>CAYTWK010000073.1:0-5701 GCA_964442095.1 uncultured Caulobacteraceae bacterium
TGCTTGTTTGTTGCAGGTGGCTCGTATGGGAAATCCGGTCTTCGGGCGCGTCAATATGTGGGCAAGGGTCCAAAAATGCGTGCGGTGCAATGGAAGACCGCAGACTATCTCGATGAGTTTCAAGATTTGCCATCTGGCAGTTCGGGAGCGCCAAGGCCTTCTATTGCCGTGCAACTTACTTGGCGCATTAGCACTATCAAAGACGCGCACGAATCTTCATTTCATTCTCTTGAAACTAAAGCGATTAATCTAACACCCCAAGATTTGGGTCGCGCCGCATTTTGGCGTGTAGGGATAATAGACAATGAAAGCGTCGATGTGCCGGTTTCAAAGGCCGAAAAAGGAATTATTTATGATTTGCTTTCCTCGGAAGATAGAGGGAAGCAAATCCCTGCACATATCGGTGAAGCATTGGGCGGCGTAAACGGCGGCGGTTTTTATATTGCGCTAATGGCCTCTGATGGCACAGAAATATTGAGTAATGCGGTTAAACCTATTCGCGGCTATGAATTCAAAGACAAAGTAAAATTGGCCTTTGAAGGGCTTGATGAACAATTGAAAGATGAAAAGAACTGTATTCGTAAAGCGACACATCTGCGACTTGAGAAAAGCGGCGATTAGTATTTCGATATTCTAATTGAAAGGGCTTTATGCGTTTAAATGGCTATGATTGTTGCATTTTCTATTCTCCTCGTGTCTAAGCCAACCAGTATTGATTATTAATGAGTTTTGAGTTCGGAAAAGCAAATTGCAAAATAAAGAAATAGACCAATTGGTATTTTTGCCACTTGGCGGATCCAATGAAATTGGAATGAATCTAAATGCCTATGGTTATGGTCCCGAAGACGATCGAAAATGGATTGTTGTTGATTGTGGTGTTACCTTTGCCAGCGAAGAACATATCCCCGGTGTCGAGGTCATTTTGCCGGATCCAGAGTTTCTTGAAGGCATTAAAGACGATATAGTTGGAATAATTCTAACCCACGCCCATGAAGATCACATTGGCGCATTGGGTTATTTGTGGCCGAGGCTCGGGGCGCCAATGTATGCAACCGAATTTACTGCGATTTTAATCAAGGATAAATTGAATGAGCATGGGATTGGCGAAATAGCACCGCTTCATATTGTGCCCTTAAAATCAAAATTCAAACTTGGCCCGTTCGAAATTGAATATATAACCCTTACTCATTCAATTGCCGAACCAAATGGCCTTATGATTACAACCCCGCTCGGAACCGTATTTCATACTGGGGATTGGAAAATAGATATAAACCCGCTGATTGGGGAAACCACCGATAATGCTCGCCTCGAAGAGTATGGTAAAAATGGTGTTCTTGCGATGATTTGCGATAGCACCAATGTTTTTGAAAAAGGCATTTCTGGCTCGGAGGCCAATGTCAGAGATGAATTAATCAAAGTAGTAGCGGAACAAAAGGGCAAAGTCGCAATTGCTTGCTTCGCGTCCAATGTTGCTCGCGTTCTTTCTGGCATAGAGGCTGCCAAGCAATCGGGGCGGGCGGTTTGCCTTTTGGGGCGATCAATGGTTCGCATTGCGGGCGCTGCAACCAAGGTTGGCCTTATTAGAGATGTCGAATTTGTAGAACCGGAAAATGCGCATAAATACCAAAGCGATGAAATACTATTCCTTTGCACTGGCTCGCAAGGTGAGCCACGCGCGGCTTTGGCGCGTATTTCACGCGGCGATCATCCGCATTTATCGCTTGGGCCAAATGATAGTTTATTATTCTCGTCGCGCGAAATTCCAGGCAATGAACGCGAAATCTATGATTTGATAAATCGCTTTATTTTAAAGGGTGTTAAAGTAATCACTGCCCATGATAGGCCTATCCATGTATCTGGCCATCCGTGTCGCGATGAATTGGCGCAAATGTATTCATGGGTAAAGCCGCAAATATCAATCCCGACCCATGGCGAAAGACGGCATCTTTTAGAGCATGCTAAATTTGCGCTTGAATTGCAAATTCCGCAATCCATCGCCCCGCGGAATGGCGATATGGTTTTAATCGCACCCAATGGCCCAAGAATTATTGATGAAGTCCCAAATGGGCGGCTTTTGGTTGACGGCGGAACTGTCCTTAGTGAAGATAGTGAAGTCATAAAAGAGCGCATTCGCATTGGCGAAAATGGCTATATTATGGTGGCGTTGACGATTGATTTTAAAGGTAAAATTATAGGTGGCCCAGATGTTAGAACTCGCGGTCTCGCTGATAAAGATGGCGCACCCGCCGATAAAACACTCGATCAATTAGCCGATATAGCCCAAAGGTCATTGTTGGAACTAAAGCCAGATCAAAGATTAGATGAAGAATTCGCCGAAGATAAAATAATGAAAGCGGTGCGCAAAGCGGCCTTTATTCTTTATAAAAAACGCCCTATGGTCGAAGTCGTGGTAATCAGCGTATAGGTTAAAAATGAAACTAGGTCGGCTAAATCATATTGGGCTTGCGGTTCCAAATATTTCTGATGCGCTGGAAAATTATAAATCGCTTTATGGTGTTATGCCCGAACAAATTACGCCGATTGGAGAAATGACAACCCAGGGCGTGCGCTATTGCTTTGTAAATCTCGAAAATAGCCAATTGGAATTAATCGAACCTTTGGGCGATAATTCGCCGATTGCAAAATTCCTCGAAAAGAACCCCAATGGCGGCCAACACCATGTTTGTTTTGAAGTTGCAAATATTTATGAAGCGCGCGATTATATGCAAAGCCAAGGCGCGGCAATCCTAGGTGAGCCGCGAATAGGTGCGCACGGAACTTTGATTATTTTCGTGCATCCAAAAAATTCAAACGGCGTTTTGATAGAATTAATGGAAACTCCGAAATCAGGGAAAGGGATGCATTAATGGATGTTTTAACCGCTATAGCTTCTTATTTAATTATTTGGTGGCTAGCACTCTTTATGGTTTTGCCGATTGGCGCCAAGAGCCAAATCGAAAGCGGAGAGGTGGTTAAAGGTTCCGCCAAAAGCGCACCCATTAATCCTCAGATTAAAAAGAAATTGATATGGGCATCGCTTTTGGCCTTGGTATTTTGGGGTATCTTTCAAATATGTGTGTTTTATAGTTTGTCAAAAAGCTAAATCTTTATAGTAATGCTGCTCAACAACAGTGAGGTCCCCTATGCGCCTATCGCGCTATTTTTTACCAGTTTCCAAAGAAACTCCGTCTGAGGCACAGATTGTTTCGCACCAATTAATGCTGCGCGCTGGTCTAGTTAAGCAGCAATCGGCTGGGGTTTATGTTTGGCTTCCCTTTGGCCTAAAGGTTCTAAAGAAGATTGAACAGATTGTCCGCGAAGAACAAGACAATGCTGGCGCCTTGGAAATCCTAATGCCAACCATGCAATCGGCGGATTTGTGGCGCGAGACTGGTCGCTATGAGGATTATGGCGCAGAAATGCTTCGTATAACCGATAGACACAAACGCGAACTCCTATTTGGGCCGACTGCCGAAGAAGTTGTAACCGATGTAATTCGCACTTATGTTAAATCATACAAAGACTTGCCGCTAAATCTTTATAATATTCAATGGAAATTCCGCGATGAGATTCGCCCAAGATTTGGGGTTATGCGGGGTCGTGAATTCCTAATGAAAGATGCCTATAGTTTTGACATTGACGCCGATGGCGCAAAAGATAGCTATCGCAAAATGTTTCTGGCCTATTTGCGCACCTTCCAGAGGCTTGGGCTTCGCGGTGTGCCGATGCGCGCGGCAACTGGGCCAATTGGCGGAGATCTAAGCCATGAATTCATTATTTTGGCGAAGAATGGCGAAAGCGCGGTCTTTTATGATAAAGTCTATGAAGAAAAAGATTGGACTACCGAAGACATTGATTTTGAAAATACCGATGAGGGTCGTCAAAAGCGTGAAGCTTTATTTAATGATGTTGTCAAAGCCTATGCTGCGACCGAAGAAATGCATGACGATTCGCGCTTTAGAGCCGAAGTTCCCGAGGAAAGCCGACGTGAAGGTCGCGGTATAGAAGTTGGCCATATTTTCTATTTTGGTGATAAATATTCAAAGCCAATGGGCGCGAAAGTTATGGGTAAAGAGGGGCGCGAAATTGTCCTTGAGGGTGGCTCATATGGTATTGGGGTATCGCGTTTGGTTGGCGCTATCATAGAGGCCAGTCATGATGAAAATGGCATAATTTGGCCCAAGGAAATTGCCCCCTTTAGTGTCGGAATTATCAATCTTAAAATCGGCGATGCCGAATGTGATGCCGCCTGCAAAAAACTATATGATCTTCTCAAATCCAAAGGGCATGATCCACTTTATGATGATAGAGATGAGAGAGCGGGGGCAAAATTCGCAACTATGGATGTAATCGGGGTTCCTACTACTATAGTAATTGGTCCGCGCGGTCTTGCGAATGGTCTTGTCGAAGTTAAAGACAGGAAGACACAAGAAAAGCAAGAGCTAAGCCTAGAGGCGGCTATTGAAATGGTTTGCAATTAATGGCGGAAATGCCTTTAAAATTAGATACGGAAAATCCAAAAGGCGCAAGGCCATTTGGGCCTTGGGAGCGTATGATTGCAGCACGCTATCTACGCGCGCGACGCGATAGTGGTGGTGTAACTCTGATTTCGACCATTAGCTTTATCGGTATTTTGCTCGCGGTAGCAATTTTGATAATTGTAATGTCGGTTATGAATGGCTTTCGCACCGAATTACTAAACCGGATACTCGGGGTAAATGGCCATATTTATGTCGATACCCAAATTTTGCCGATAGAAAAAGTGAACCAAATTATACTTAAAGCCAAATCTATAGAGGGCGTTAAATCAATAGCGCCATTGGTGCAGGGCCAGGTTCTTACTGTGGGTGGTCAAAATGCGCGCGGTGCGGTGGTGCAAGGGACAAGGCGCGAAGATTTGCTTGGGCTTGAATTGATTTCAAAAAATATTGTCGGCGGAAGTTTGCAAAATTATGGTATTGGCGAATTTGGCGGCGATGAAGTGGTAATCGGAACCAAACTCGCGCAGAATTTAATGGTCTTGCCGGGTGATTATATTCAATTGCTTTCACCGAATGGGGCTTCAACCGCCTTTGGCACAAGCCCACGAAGTAAAGAATATAAAGTTGGCGCGATTTTTGATGTCGGTATGAGTGAGTATGATGGCGTTCTCATTTATATGCCATTGGAGCAAGCGCAATTATTCTTGGGCCGCGAAAACTCTATAGATATGTTAGAAGCGCGGGTGGTAGATCCGGATGATACCGATGAAGCTGTGCGCAAATTTATCGATATATCTGATGGTTCAGCCGTAAGCGATTGGAATCAACGCTCTGATTTTGTGCAACAATTGGGTGTTGAGCGAGTGGTAATGCGCCTAATTTTGATGATGCTGATTTTGATTGCTTCACTAAACATTATTTCTGGCCTTGTCATGCTTGTTAAAAACAAAGGACGCGATATCGCCGTCTTGCGGACAATGGGCGCATCTCAAGGCTCGATAACGCGTATTTTTATCATGATTGGCGCAAGTATTGGTGTTTTGGGGACGGTTGCGGGTGTGTTATTGGGCACTTTGGTTTGTGTAAATATCGAACATATCCAAGCCTTTATTGAAAAATATTTCGGCCAAGTATTTCCCGATAGCGTTTATTTCCTCAGCCAGATTCCGGCCGCATTGAGGAAGAGGTCGGGCAGTCCGTCGCCGACGCGGACAGGCACC
>CAYTWK010000073.1:5711-8401 GCA_964442095.1 uncultured Caulobacteraceae bacterium
GTCTATTTCCTTAGCCAGATTCCGGCCCATGTTGAATGGTCCGAAGTCTATATTACTGGCTCTTTCGCGCTTATTATGTCAATATTGGTAACTTTGCCGCCTGCGCTTCGCGCCGCACGCCTCGACCCTGTGGAGGCTTTAAGATATGAATAGTCCAATTATTGAAATAAAGGGCCTAAAGAGAAGCTTTAAGACCCAAGCGGGCGAATTAGAAGTCCTAAAGGCCGTCGATTTGCAAATTCGCGCCGGTGAAATAATTGGCCTTATTGGGCCTTCTGGATCAGGAAAATCGTCTTTATTGCATTCTATTGGCCTTTTGGAGGAAATCCAAGGCGGGAAAATTATTATTGCTGGCGAAGATGTTACCAATAAAAATGATAAAACCCGAACCAGTATTCGTCGGGACTTTTTGGGTTTTGTCTATCAATTTCATAATCTCCTGCCGGAGTTGAATGCGCGGGAAAATATTGCACTGCCGCTTGAAATTGCAGGGCGTTCGCGTGAAATTGCTTTAAACCGCGCCGATGAATTATTGGCTCTAATGGGACTAGAGGCTCGTGCCAGCCATCGGCCCGCACAACTTTCTGGCGGTGAACAACAAAGAGTTGCGATTGCTAGAGCTATCGCCAATCGCCCGAAAGTATTGCTCGCAGATGAACCGACGGGAAACCTTGATCCAAAAACCTCGCAAACGATTTTTGACCTTTTTGCAAAAATAGCAAAAGAAGAGGGGGTCGCGGCACTTGTTGGCACGCATAATCTTGAACTGGCGGATAAAATGGATAGGGTTGTTGGTATAGAAAATGGTGTGCTTGTAGAACAATAAGCAAATTGGCGCTTTGCGCGCCTTATTCAAATGAAACCCGACAAAATGCTCCAAACTGCAAATTCTTAAAAATATTTCTTGACTATTTGTGTTTTGCGACTAGAACAAAACATGAAACAAGAACAAAGCACGAACTTGCCTGAGGAGTATTCCCATGAATGAAGCCAGACTTGAATTTGAAGATTTTATCGCTTTTGTCGGTGTTATTAGTTGCGCAATCCTTATCTGGAGCTTTGCGGGATTTATCGCATAGCTAAATTATTGCGCGTGAGTTTTCTGTGGATTTTATGTGTTTCACAAAGGACATTCGCGTGAAATTGCGCCATAGTTTGGTTAATAAGGCGCTTTTATGAACAAATTAGGCTCTCAATATATTCATTTGCGGACGCGGTCGGCCTATTCGCTGCTTGATGGTGCGATGACGGTAAAAAAAATTGCATCGCTTGCAAAAGAGCGTTCTCTGGCGGCATTGGGTATTTGTGACCTCAATCTCTTTGGCGCAATGGAATTTTCCCAAGGCTTGAAAAACAATGGGATACAGCCAATTATTGGTTTAGACCTAAAAATTCATTCATTTATTGGCGATGATAATGTTCCAAATTGCGGGAATATTGCTCTATTTGCAAAGGATGAAATTGGCCTTCAAAACCTTATGGAGCTTTCTTCAGCGTCCTTTTTGGAGGTTAATCAGGCCGATGATATTGGTCTTTCTTTTGAGCGGGTAAAGAATCTCTCTGAGGGCTTAATTGCACTAAGTGGTGGCCGAAATGGGCCATTGGTGCGTAATTTTAAAAACTCCAATGAGACTTATGCTAGTTTTTGGCTCTCATTATTGAAAGATACTTTTAAGGATAGACTATACCTAGAGCTACAGCGCCACGGTCATTTTGATGAAATGGCGGCCGAGGGTCATATTATTGATGCGGCATATAAACATTCAATTCCTTTGGTTGGAACCAATGATATTAGATTTGATATACGTGAAAGACATAGATCCCACGATATTTTGCGCTGTATAGAAGAGGGTGCTCTCTTGAGTGATGATGGCCGCGATAGACTAACCGAGGAGCATTATTTCAAATCCAATAGTGAGATGCTAGCGCTATTTGGCGATCTTCCAGAATGTATTGAAAATACAGTTGAGATTGCCAAACGCTGCGCAATTAGTGTTTCAAAGCGAAAGCCAATTCTGCCGAGTTTTCCATCTCAAGATGGTCTTAGTGAAAGCGAAGAATTGATAATGCAGGCGCGCGCTGGCCTTAAAAATCGCCTCGAAAAGCGCCCGCCGGTTAGTGAGATAGAGAATTATCAAAACCGCTTGGAGTTTGAGATTGAAGTCATAAATAAGATGGGGTTTTCGGGATATTTCCTTATCGTATCGGACTTTATCAAATGGGCGAAATCACAAGGGATTCCGGTTGGGCCAGGTCGCGGTTCGGGCGCGGGCTCACTGGTGGCTTATTCTTTAGAGATTACGGACCTAGATCCATTGGAGTTTGGCCTTCTATTTGAACGCTTTTTGAATCCAGATCGTATCTCGATGCCAGATTTTGATATCGATTTTTGCCAAGAGCGGCGCGATGAAGTTATTTCCTATGTGCAAAACAAATATGGCTTTGAACAAGTGGCACAAATTATTACCTTTGGAACATTGCAGCCGCGCGCGGCGGTGCGTGATGTTGGGCGCGTCCTTGGGCTTGGGTATGGCCGGGTTAGTGATATTACAAAGCTAATTCCGAATAATCCTGCTAATCCAGTTAAATTGGCAGATGCAATTGGCCAAGAAGCGCAATTGAACGAGCTTTATCGCAAGGATGATGATGTTCGCTCCGTGCTCGATACTGCTCTTGAACTAGAGGGCCTT
>CAYTWK010000074.1:0-1067 GCA_964442095.1 uncultured Caulobacteraceae bacterium
AGGGCATCTACCATGCAACCAATTGCATTTTCGCGGCTATGCTCTGACTTTACAATCACCTTCTCAACCAAAGAATCGTAATTACTGGGAATTATGTCTTTGTTTTCAAAGCCACTATCAACCCGCATATAAAGCCAAGCGGCGTCTGTTTCGAGTAAAAATTTCCCACTACTCGGCATAAAGCCATTATTCGGATCTTCAGCAATTATTCGCGCCTCGATTGCGTGGCCAGTGCAAGTAATTTCATCTTGCGAAAGCGGCAATTTTTCACCCGCCGCAACGCGCAATTGCCATTCCACCAAGTCGAGGCCCGTCACCATTTCGGTAACTGGATGCTCCACTTGTAGGCGCGTATTCATTTCTAGGAACCAAAAGCCATCAAGGCGCGGCTCGCCATTGCCGTCTACTATGAACTCAACCGTTCCCGCGCCCGAATAATTGACAGCTTTGGCAATTTTTACACTCGCGTCAAACATTGCGCGGCGCACGGTTTCGGGCACATTTGGCGCGGGCGCTTCTTCGATTAGTTTTTGACGGCGTCTTTGCACCGAACAATCGCGGTCGAAAAGATGGACGACATTGCCGTGATTATCGCCAAAAACCTGCACCTCTATATGGCGCGGGCGCAATATTAGCTTTTCTAGCATTACTCTATCATCGCCAAATGCGCCGATTGCCTCGCGCTTTGCGCCCGCGAGTTCGCGCTCTAGGTCTTTGATATCATCAACTCTACGGATACCGCGCCCACCGCCGCCCGCAATGGCTTTAATGAGTAATGGAAAGCCGATTTTTTGCGCCTCCGCGCCCAATTTTTCAAGGCTTTGATCATCGCCCATATAGCCAGGAACAACTGCAACGCCGGCATCAATCGCAACTTTTTTTGCGCTATCTTTAAGGCCCATCGCCAAAATCGCTTCGGGGCTTGGGCCAATAAAGACAATTCCGGCGGCTTTACAGGCTTTGGCGAATTCGGCATTTTCCGATAAAAATCCATAGCCCGGATGAATAGCCTCGGCGCCAGTTTGTTTGGCCGCGTTTAATACCTTTTCATAATCCAAATAGCTTTC
>CAYTWK010000074.1:1167-8218 GCA_964442095.1 uncultured Caulobacteraceae bacterium
CTTTTGGTCAAAAACGCATTTAGCCCTTCTTGGCCATCAATGCTGGCGCGCCTGTGGGCAATTCGCTTTGCGGTTTCGTGCATTAAATGGCTGTCGATTTCTTTATTTTTGACGAGGTTTATCAAATCCTTGGTTTCGGCAATCGCACTTGGAGAGGCACAGAAGGCCAAATCGGCAAGGCGTTCCTCCCGCTTTGCAAGGTCAGAAACATCAAGCGCGATTTCATGCACGAGGCCAATTTTATGCGCATGATGGGCATCAAATGGCATTGCGCTAGTGAATAAAGCCCGCGCATTTCTTACCCCAATCGCCTCTAGGCAATAGGGCGCAATTGTCGCCGGAATGAGGCCAATTCTAGTTTCGCTAAAGCAAAAATGGCAATTTTCGGTCGCCACCACATAATCGCAACACGCCAAAAGCCCAAGCGCGCCGCCATAGGCCCCGCCTTGAACCAAAGCCACGGTAAATTGCGGCAAATTGTATAATTTATTCAGCATTCCCGCGAGTTCCATCGCGTCTTTTTCATTGTCTTCAAGGTCGTGGCGAGCCGCACGCTCCATCCAGCCTAAATCGCCGCCTGCGCAAAAATTATTGCCAGCGCCGCGCAAATAAACAATCCGAATATTCTCATTTGCCCGAAGGGTTTCAAAAATATCCGAAAGCTCAGAAATCATAATTTCATCAAAGGCATTGCGCTTTTCGGGACGATTAAGAGTAACAAAGGCAACCCCTTCGGCTGTGGTCTCGAGTATCGCTGATGGTGCTTCTAACATTTTTGCCTCCTACATCCTAAAGACGCCGAAATTGGGTTCGTTTATGGGTGCATTTGCTGCCGCACTCAAACAAAGTGCGACTATTGTTCTAGTATCGATTGGGTCAATAATTCCATCGTCCCAAAGCCTTGCTGTGGAATAATATGGATCGCCTTCGGTTTCGTATTTTTCGCGAATTGGCGCTTTGAATGCTTCTTCATCCTCTTTGGACCAAACCTCGCCCTTTTTATCAAAATTATCGCGCTTGACAGTTGCCAAAACACTAGCGGCCTGTTCACCGCCCATTACCGAAGTGCGCGCATTAGGCCATAAATAAAGGAAACGTGGGCTATAGGCGCGGCCACACATGGCATAATTCCCTGCCCCATAAGAGCCGCCTATAACTATGGTGATTTTGGGCACGCTTGCCGTTGCCACTGCGGTCACTAATTTTGCGCCATCTTTGGCAATACCGCCGGCCTCATAGTCTTTGCCGACCATGAAACCCGAGATATTTTGCAAAAACAAAAGCGGGATTTTGCGTTTACACGCAAGTTCTATGAAATGTGCGCCCTTTAAAGCACTTTGCGAAAACAAAATGCCATTATTGGCGATAATGGCCACGGGCCATCCATCAATATGGGCAAAGCCGCAAACCAATGTCTCGCCATATAATTTTTTAAATTCATGAAATTCCGAATTATCAACCATGCGGCCAATAATCTCTCTAACGTCAAATGGCGTGCGCACATCATCGGGCACAATATCGTATATTTCATTAGGGTTTAGTGCGGGTTCGGCAGGGGTTTGGCGCTTTATGTGATAGTTTTGGCTCTGTGCCAAAGTTGCCACGCAGTCGCGCGCGATCTCTAGGGCATGGCTATCATTGGCGGCATAATGATCCACAACGCCTGACTTTCGCGCATGAACATCGGCGCCGCCCAAATCTTCGGCGCTAACTTCTTCGCCAGTTGCCGCCTTCACAAGTGGTGGGCCACCCAAAAAAATTGTGCCTTGTCTGCGCACAATTATGCTCTCATCGGACATGGCCGGAACATATGCGCCGCCTGCCGTGCAAGAGCCCATGACCACGGCGATTTGCGCAATTCCCTCTGCACTCATATTGGCTTGATTATAGAAAATACGGCCAAAATGGTCGCGGTCGGGGAAAACTTCGGCTTGGTGCGGCAAGTTTGCGCCACCAGAATCCACCAAATATATACAAGGTAAGCGGTTTTCACGCGCGATTTCTTGGGCGCGAATATGCTTTTTGACCGTCATCGGGAAATAAGTTCCGCCCTTGACGGTGGCATCATTACAAACAATCATAACTTCGCGCCCACTTACGCGGCCAATACCACAAATAAGCCCGGCACCGTGTTCATCACCGCCATAAAGCCCGTTTGCCGCCAATGCACCGATTTCTAAGAATGCCGAGCCAAAGTCCAAAATTTGCTCAACCCGCTCTCTTGGCAATAATTTGCCACGCGCAATATGTTTTTGGCGCGCTTCTTCGGGCCCGCCAAGCGCTGCAATGCGTGTCCTTTCGCGCAAAGTTTTTACCAAATCTTCCATAGTTGCGCGATTTTTTGCGGCAATAGGAGTGGTAACGTCAAAATTTGATTTAATATTCGCCATTAAAGCTCCGAATAGTTTCAAAGGTAATTAAATATCATTTGGGCAAAAGAGCAAGCAGTTTCACACAGATTTCACAATATTAATTAATTAACCAATAGATGCGATTCTTTTGTGATTATTCGGCGCAATAATCATTGAATTCAAAAGGAGCTTTTTATGAAACCGCTTATAAAACAAAAATCTTCAATTTTATCTCTTGCGGTCCTTGGCGCTATTTCATTTGGCGCAATTAATAGTGCCAATGCCCAAGGCTTAGAGCAAATTAGCGTGCGCGGCGGCTCTTTAGGGCTCGGCGCAGAAGTTGGCGTAGAAATCGTGCCAACTGTGGTTTTGCGCGGTATTATCAATAATTATGATTATGGTTATAAAAAGAATGTTGATGGTATCGCCTATGACGGCACTTTGGCTCTTGGGTCTTTCGGCGCGCAGGTCGATTTTCATCCACCATTAATGCCACTTTATATAACGGCTGGCATTTATAAAAACGATAATAATATTGATATGGACGCAACACCGCAAGGCACATTCAATATTGGCGGCACCAATTATACTGGCGCGCAAATTGGCACTTTAACTTCCAAAGTTAGCTATGGTGATACCGCTCTTTATGGCGGCGCAGGGCTTGAATTTGCAATTGGCCCGATTGCCGCAGTCCTCGAGGCTGGCGTCTATTATCAAGGCGATGTTAATGTCGCAATGACCGCAACTGGCCCCTTGGCAACAAATCCAGCCTTTATTGCCGACCTAAACCGCGAAATTGCGGCGCAAAAGGATACTTTTGACAAAACTAAATATTGGCCGGCGATTACTCTTATGGCACGGTATAAGTTTTAGAGAAATCAATATGCAAACCTGCAAACCGCTCTTAAGTTCCGTGTCGATGCTCACGCACCTTAAGTGCGCTGCGCGTCGATACCCAGCTAAGAACGATTTTCGGTGTAGCCTATTGATTCCTCCACACTTCAAATTGGGGGTCAATTAGACGTGCTGCCCGCCGACTTCGAAAACATTCCATTTTTGCGCAATGCGCCCAAAAGTGTAATTAAAGATGTCGCCGAGCATGCAATTTGGTTTTCACTTCCGGGCGGTGCGCCATTATATCTTGAAAATGAGCCTTCAAATATGATGTGGTTTGTCCGCACTGGATCTTTAAGTGTCTATGGGAAAACCCCCGATGGGCGAACAGATTTAATTGGCCATATAAGGGCCGGTGAGCCAGTTGGCGAAATGTCGCTTATCGCCGGAGAGCCGCATAGCGCGTCGGTCTTTGCTTCGCGTGATAGTGAATTATTCGGCCTCGAAGCCAAGGTTTTCAATCGCCTAATTAGACGGCATCAGGATCTAATGCTATCGCTTTCGCGGACAATTCTATTCAGAACTCGTCAAAAGCGCCGCAGAAACCCAAGCCAGCCGAAGATTTTTTCTTTTCTATCGGCCACCCTAAGCATTGAAATAATGACGCGCGCAGAATTAATTGCCGACGAAATTCGTAAACAAGGCAAAACTTGTGTCGTTATTGGTGAAGAAGCCGCGAGCGCAAATACTGGCTTTTTTGATGAGATAGAGACTAAATACGATATTATTATTCTTGCAAGCCAATTAGGTGAAGGACTTTGGCCGCAAATATGCCTAAGGCAGGCGGATAGAATAATGGTTTTCGGGCGGGCCGATGCGCGCCCCTCTAGCCCACTTTTACCCGATGACCCATCGCCCGCGCGCGATTATAAATTGATTGATATGGTATTGGTTAATTCAGTTGGCAAAGCACCAATTTCAAAACCTATTGCATGGCTTGAAGCGGCAGGTGCCACCAGAGTTCTACATTGGCGCGAAGGAAATCCAAAAGACATTGGCTTTCTTGCGCGAACTATTACAGGCACATCGATTGGCCTAGTCCTTAGTGGTGGCGGCGCACGTGCAATGTCGCATATAGGCGTTGTTCGCGCACTTCGAGACGCTGGAATAAAATTTGATTTTATCGGTGGAACTTCAATGGGGGCGGTAATTGGCGCCTGCGTCGGCATTGGCTGGACAGATGATGAAATTGAAAAGCGCATCTATGATAGCTTTGTTGCCTCCAATCCTTTAAATGATTATATTTTACCGGTAATTTCCCTAGTATCGGGAAAGAAAGTTGACGCGCGCCTAAAGGGGCATTTTGGCGAAATAAATATTGAGGAAATGGAGCGACCGTTTTTTTGTGTTTCGTCAAATCTACAAAATGTAACCGCTAAAGTGCATCGAACCGGAAATTTGGCAAATGCGCTGCGTGCCAGTATTGCTTTGCCCGGAATTTTGCCGCCAGTCGTAATTGGTAATGATGTTTTGGTTGATGGCGCAGTCTTAAATAATTTTCCAATTAATATCATGAGCCAAAACCATAAAGGCAAGAATTATGGCTCCGATGTTAGTCAGGAACGCAATATTGATGCTAGTGAATTTGTTAATCCGCCAAATTTCTTTAATTGGGTATTGCAACACGGTTTTCACTCACCGCCGCCAATTGCCGAATTATTAATGCGCTCGGCGACTATGACTATAAACCCCAACAAGGGCCGCGCCGGAATTGACATAATTATTAATCCCGAGGTTGAAGACATAAAATTGCGCGATTGGAAGGCTTTTGATAAAGCGATTGAAAAAGGCTATAATGCGGCAGTAAAAAGCTTAAGAGCTGATGATGAAATTGCCTTTATCGCTTAATGTAAACACATTTTATAATTGCATTTTTTGCCCTTTTTTCGCCACTTATTTTTGTTTAGATACTATTCATCAAGCGGTAATTGCGCCGCAAAAAGTTTTAGAAAGTTTATAAATGCGCACTTTATATGTTTCGGCGGCGCTTTTCGGCGTTTTAGCCTCTTTTGGGCTTGGCGTTGTTGTTGGCCGATTTGTGATTAAGAATGATGATGGCATGAATGCCGCACAAATGCCGCCTGAAATTGGCATTTTTGGTGCAACCGCCGAAACTAATGGCGCTCTAGAGGCCAATATCGACCCCGCGCAAATGCTTCCGCCGCCAGCAGCGCCAAACGCGCCACAGCCATCGATTGTGTCGGCTGATGCCGTTGCAGTAAGTGCGCGCACCGAAGCCGAGGCATCACAAAGCGCATCAAGAAATTGTGCAGTGTCGGTATCACGCGCTGTGCCAATTAAATCATGGGGTCAAAGCGGAAGCGTGGCAGCCATCACCGAGGGCGAAGACTGCGGCACATCTTTGGTGAGAATTTTGGTTAAAAGCCCCGAAGGCAAAACCCTATTCAGTATGTCAGCGCCAGCAGGCGATTTTGGCGTAGCCCCAAGCGCAGATGCCGGCGAATTAAAAGCCGCACTGGCCCGTGCATTGCCAGATTCTGCGGTTCGTGCTGCGGCTTATCCGGCATGGAAAGAAGGCGATAAGGCCCCAACTGGAACAGAATTTGGCCGCGAAGCCTATGAAGCCATTCGCGCGGCAAATGCACCGGTTATCTGCGTTAAAATCCCTAGCGCGCCGCAAACCTGCCTTGCGGCAGATCCATCAAGCGGTGAAGTGAAGACGCTATTGCGGGGATAGTTACAAATTGCCCGTGGTTTGAAACAATTCACGGCCAATCAGCCAACGACGGATTTCCGAAGTTCCCGCACCGATTTCATATAGTTTAGCATCGCGTAAAAGCCGCCCGGTTGGGTTTTCATTTACATAGCCAGAGCCACCCAAACATTGAATGGCCTCTAGCGCCATTTGGGTTGCCTTTTCGGCGGCATAGAGGATTGCGCCGGCAGCGTCTTTGCGCACATTTGTGCCCCTATCACAAGCCCGCGCCACCGCATAGACATAGGCGCGCGCCGTAGATAGCGAAACATACATATCGGCGATTTTGCCCTGCATTAATTGGAATTCGCCAATTGATTGGCCGAATTGCTTACGCTCATGGATATAAGGTAAAACCACATCCATACATGCCTGCATTATACCAATTGGCCCTGCCGCCAAAACCGCGCGTTCATAATCAAGGCCCGACATCAGAACCCCAACGCCGCCATTTAACGGGCCCATTACGTTTTCCATTGGGACTTCGCAATTTTCAAACACTAATTCACCAGTCGGTGAGCCGCGCATGCCCAATTTGTCTAGGCTTTGGGCCACTTTAAAGCCCGCAAAATCCTTTTCAATTAAGAATGCTGTAATGCCCTTTTGATTTAATTCAGGGCTAGTTTTGGCATAGACAATGAGAGTATCGGCTTCTTTGGCATTGGTTATCCAAAATTTTCCGCCATTTAGCACATATTTATCGCCTTTTTGCTCGGCCCTTAGTTTCATTGATACCACATCCGAGCCAGCGCCAACCTCACTCATGGCTAAGGCGCCAACATGTTCGCCGCTAATGAGTTTGGGTAAATAGCGCGCTTTTTGTTCAGCATTTCCCCACCTGCGCAATTGATTTACGCAAAGGTTTGAATGTGCGCCATAAGAAAGGCCAATTGAAGCAGACGCACGCGATATTTCTTCCATTACTATCACATGCTCAAGATAACCCAGACCAGAGCCGCCGTCTTCTTCCGGAACCGTAATCCCTAATAGGCCAAGTTCGCCCATTTTCGGCCAAAGATCGCGTGCGAAAGCATCGTCTTTATCAATTTGTGCGGCGCGCGGTGCGATTTCGGCAGCGCTAAATTTTGCC
>CAYTWK010000075.1:0-8189 GCA_964442095.1 uncultured Caulobacteraceae bacterium
CAATGATTTGCGCCAAATTTTAGAGCAGAGGTGTAAAGCCCTAAAGATACCCTCTATGGCACTTCTAGATGGCCCTTTAAATATGTTTTCGCGCCATTTAGGAATAGCGCCTAGCGTAAAAACAGGCATGAAACAGACTTTGGATGAAAATTATTTTCACCGTATAGATGCTTTAAATTATTCTATGACTCATGATGACGGTCAAATGATTCAAGGTTTTGAGGAAGCTGATATTGTATTAGTTGGCGTAAGCCGAACCTCAAAAACGCCGACCTCGATTTATTTGGCAAATCGTGGATATAAAACAGCAAATTATCCCTTGGTTTATGGTGGCCCAATTCCACAGCAATTATTAGATCTTGAAAAGCCGATGGTGGTAGGATTGAAAGTCTCGCCCGATAGATTGATTTCTATAAGAACAAATCGTCTTTTATCTTTAAATGCGGATTCAAACTCTGATTATGTCGATGCAGATACGGTTAGAGAAGAAGTTATTTATGCAAATCGCCTGTTTGAGCGCCAAGGCTGGGATGTTATTGATGTAACAAGGCGATCTATAGAAGAAACCGCCGCCGCTATTCTCAATCTTTATGCAAATCGCAAACGCAATGATTAGTTTAAACAACATAATTCTAGCTTCAAAAAGCAGTATTCGGCAAAAGCTTCTTTCGAATTCAGGCGTATCCTTTACGGCAATCGGATCTAATTTAGACGAAGAAACCGCAAAAATCGCTATGCGGCAAGATGGACTAAGTCCAGCTGAACAAGCCTTTGAATTGGCGAAATTAAAAGCAACCAAACTTTCTATGGGCAATGATAATCTAGTCATTGGTTGTGATCAGATTTTAAACTTCAAAAATGAAGCCTTTGATAAGGTTGATAATCTAATAGAGGCTAAGCAAAGATTAAAACTATTTCAAGGGCATACACATAGCCTAGAAGGTTCTTGTGTGATTATGCGTAATGGTCAATTAATTTGGCGCCACGATAGCTGCGCTGATTTGACAATGCATAGCCTTAGCGATGATTTCCTAGATGCCTATATTGAAAAAGCAGGCCCGCAAATTCTAGATGCTGTTGGTTGTTATGAATTAGAAGGTATCGGTGCGCAATTGTTTTCCCAAATAAAGGGGGACTATTTTTCTATTCTTGGATTGCCTTTGATTGAATTATTGGGATTTTTGCGACAATATGATAGTAAAGTGGCGCACGAAACATGACAAAACCTTCGACACAAATATATGGTGTATTTGGAAATCCCATTAGCCAATCGCTCTCGCCTATTTTGCAAAATGAATGGATAAAGCAGTTTGGAATTGACGCGGAATACAAACGTTTTGAGCCAGAACTATATGAGTTTAAACAAGATATAGAAGCGCGTTTCAAAAATAATTTGATGGGCTGCAATATTACCTCACCTTTCAAGAATGAAGCCGCCCAAATTTGTGACATATGCTCCGAAGATGTAGCGCGAATGGGCGCAGCAAATACTTTAAAGAAAGAAAATGATGGCAAGATTTCTGCTCAAAATACCGACGGCTCTGGCCTTGTGCTTGATTTGGACATGCGTGCAAATGGCTGGCGCGATTATTGTGATACTATAAATATTATTGGTGCTGGTGGTGCGGCGGCTGGCGTTTTGCCTGCCCTTTTAAAAACCAAAGTTAAGAATATAAATATAGTCGCCCGCAATAAAGAAAAAGCTATAACTTTATTGAATAAAATAGAGAGTTTTGAAAGCGCAAATAGCAAAACTTTTAAGGTCTTAAATTGGGAAAGCCTCTTTGATAAATCACTGCAGGCGGATATTATAATTAATGCCACAACTATTGGCTTAAAGGGTGAAGGTGCTCTTGAAATTGCGCTAGACAATACCCCGGCTCACGCTTTGGTATATGATATGATTTATTCACCTTATAAAACAAAATTATTAGAAACCAGCCAAAATCAAAACCGAAACATTTTAAATGGGCTTGGTATGTTGGTGGGACAGGCGGCTTTTGCATTTAATTATTGGTTTGGCGAGATGCCAGATTTTGCTTTTGGCATTAAACACTTAGAGGAATATCTAAATTGTTGAAAATCGGGCTAACAGGTTCAATTGGTATGGGCAAATCGACGATTGCAAAAGCTTTTAAAGACTTGGGCGCAATGGTTTGGGACGCCGATTCTGCTGTTCATGAGATTTATCAATATGATAAAGGATTGATAGATAAATTAGCAAACGAATTTGGCGATATCTTAGGTGAAAATGGCAATATTGATAGAAAAAAGCTTGCAAATATCGTCCTGAATGATGATGAAAAACTAAAGAGACTTGAAAGCTTTATTCATCCACTTGTAAGAAATCACCGCGAAAATTTTATTGCCGAAGCAAAAAAGCAAAATGAAACCATCGTAATACTTGACATACCTCTATTGTTCGAAACCAATTCTCAAACCGAATTTGATAAGATAATCTTGGTCAATTGCTCACCAGAAACCCAAAAAAAACGCGTCCTATCTCGGCCAAATATGACCATAGAAAAATTTCAAGCGATTTTATCAAAACAAATCGAAAATAAAGATAAAATTTCTATGTCTGATTTTGTGATTGATACCGATAAGCAGCTTGACGAAACGCTATCAGACGTTCAACAGCTATATGATAAATTGCACTTTTTGGCAGAAGAAACAGATAATGCGTGAAATAGTTTTTGACACAGAAACCACGGGCCTTGATCCTGACAATGGGGACAAGGTCGTTGAGATTGGTATGGTCGAAATTATTGATTTGCTGCCAACCGGTAAAACCTTTCATTGCTATATAAACCCCATGCGGCCAATGCCTATAGAGGCACAAAAGGTTCATGGATTAAGCGATTCATTTTTAAAAGATTTTCCAGTTTTTGGCGACCCCGAAGTTTGTGACGCAATGTTAGAATTTATTCAAGATTCACAATTAATTGCGCACAATGCTGAATTTGACCGCAAATTTTTAAATGCCGAATTGAAAAGCGTTGGATTGCCTCTCATTGAGCAAAAAAGATGTATTGATACGGTCGTTTTGGCGCGCAAAAAATTCCCAGGTGCACCAGCTTCTCTTGATGCGCTTTGTAGGCGATTTGCTATTGATCTGAAAGATCGTGACAAACACGGCGCTTTGATAGATGCAAAACTATTGGCTGCCGTTTATCTGGAGTTAAAGGGTGGCCGCGAAAGAGAATTTGGCTTTATAGAAAATAAGACAAATTTAAGCTCGGCTAGCTCATCCAAAGGTGAAAAGCCGATAAAAGCAATAGCGCGGACGCCGCGTCCCCATCCGCTTCCGCCACGACTTAGCGAAGCGGAAATAAAAGCGCATGAAGAATATGTTAAATCAATCGGTGAAAATGCTTTTTGGCTAAGTAATTAGAGATTTCTTTTCTAATAGTTTGATTGCGGCCCCTATATTGTGGTTTGCCTCTTTAAGATAATTAATAGCATTTTGCGTTGGCCCGAAACCCAAAGCCAATAGAATAGCAATTTTAATGTCGCCATTGGCGCTTTCAATAGCGCTTTTCGCGCTTTGTAGGTCACAAAATGTCGTAGCCATTATGATTCTGATTGCGCGATTTCTTAGCTTTTGATTAGTAGCGCGCATACCAACCATTTGACCCTTATAAACGCCGCCAAGCTTTATCATTAGGGCTGTAGAATAAAGATTTAGCGCAATTTTTTGCGCTGTTCCAGCTTTCATTCGTGTAGATCCGACTATTGGCTCTGCCCCAGTTTCTAACAAGATGCCAATATTACTGTTTGCCAATATATCTGTATCTTTATTATTTGAAAGCCCTATAGAGAGCGCATTATTCTCTTTTGCAGCCTTTAGTGCCCCTAATACAAAAGGCGTTCTACCACTAGCAGCGACACCAATTACAACATCATTTTCGTCAAGGTTTGTATCTATCATTGATAGATATCCGGCGTCAAAATCGTCTTCGGCATTTTCAACAGCGCGCATCAAAGCCTTTTCGCCACCAGCAATAGCGAAAAACAATCTTTCCCAAGGCCAACCATATGTTGGATAAAGCTCCACGCCGTCTTGAACCGCAATCCGCCCCGAAGTTCCAGCGCCAACATAAACCAGACGACCGCTCGAATTTAAAAGCCGTTTAAAGCTCTCCTCGACCGCCAAAGCTATATCTTTATTTGCAGCTTCGACGGCCTTTATGGCGTCAAATTGCCCTTTGGTCATTTCATTTATAGCTTTTAGGCTAGACCAAGTTTCTATTTCTGCAAAAAGTGGATCAATATCTTCTGTGCCCATTATCTGTGCCTTTAAAATCGCCTTAATAGCAATACTTTGTTTTGTAACCGAATAATGGGTTTATCTTATTAACAAATAATGGCACTTAAGTAATAAAGGCAAAATTCTTTGCAATTTCAATTAAGTTAAAATTATGGCTATTACCAAAATGTTTCAAGAATTGCGGCAGACCAGCGAAGTTTGTCAAAAAATCTTGAGTAATAATGCTAAGATTATATCGGAAATCTCGGGCATTTTGCAAAAAAGAGAGCCGCCTTTGATTATTACTTGTGCGCGCGGTTCATCTGATATGGCGGCCAGTTATGCCAAAACATTATTTGAATCAAGACTAGGAACAATTGTTGCATCCTATGCTCCTTCTATGTCTTCTATTTATGAAACGCGCTTTAGAAGCCTAGAGAATGCTGTATTTATAGTAATTTCGCAATCTGGAAAAAGCCCAGATATCATATCTTCATTGGTTGCGGCAAATGAGGCTGGCGCATTGACTATTGCAATCGTGAATGATGAAAATTCACCTGCTGCTTCCTTGGCGGATTTTGTTTTGCCACTTAATGCTGGCCCCGAAAAATCTGTAGCTGCAACTAAAACTTTTATTGCGTCATTGTTTGTAGTTTGTGATCTATTAGCGGCATGGCAAAATGATTTCGAACTTAGACATGCTCTTGAAGATGCCCCGCGTGCCCTTGCCATGGCATCAGAGCTTGATTGGGGTATAGCCTTATCAAGTTTAAAAATGGCTAAGACAATGTTTGTTTTGGGTCGTAGCTTAACTTTTGGAATTGCGGGCGAAGCAGCCCTTAAATTAAAAGAAACCTCCGGCCTCCATGCTGAGGCATTCTCTGCCGCGGAGGTTAAACATGGCCCTATGGCTTTGGTAAAAGATAATTTTCCAGTTCTTTTATTTCCGCCCAAAGATTCAGCAGAGCAATATTTTACACCGCTTATTGGCGAATTTTCCGCGCGCGGCGCAAAATGCTTTTGTGTTGGAAAGCGCATTGATGGCTCTATATTTTTACCAACAATAGAGAAGCTCCATCCATTAATAGATCCAATGGCAAAAATTTTGAGCTTTTATAGTTTTGCCGAAGAGCTTTCGCGTGCGCGCGGCCTTGACCCTGACAATCCACCATTTTTGCAAAAAGTAACGTCTACACAATGAGCGAATTTATCTTATACAATGCGGCTATTGCCTTGCCTGCCGATATTTGGCCGGATCCATTGGGCGGTTTTGCAATCAAGATTAAAGACGGCAAGATAGAAAAAATTATTGAAGAAGCCGACATAAAACTACTTGATAATAAAAAAATAGATCTAGGCGGCGGCATACTTAGCGCAGGTTTTATTGACACCCAGGTAAATGGCGGCGGCGGCACTTTGTTTAATCAAGATACAAATATTGAAGCAGTTCGCAACATAAAAAATGCTCATTTGAAATTTGGCACTACCAGCATACTACCAACCCTAATAAGTGATGATTTTGAAATTATGGAAAAGGCTATAAATGCCATAGATAGCGCAATTAAGAGCAATGAAGCGGGTATTATTGGAATCCATTTAGAAGGCCCTTTTTTAAGCGAAGCCAAAAAAGGAGTTCATGATAAAGACAAATTTCGCATCATAGATAGCAAAGCTATTGAACTAATATCTGCGCTTAAAGTCGCGAAAACACTTGTAACCTTGGCGCCTGAAAATGCCCCTAAAGGCGCTATCGCAAACTTAGTTGATAGGGGAATTATCGTCGCAGGCGGTCACAGCAATGCAAAAATTGAACAAGTGCAATCGGCTATAAATGAGGGCCTAAGCGGTTTTACCCATTTATTCAATGCCATGAGTCAATTAGAGGCGCGAGCGCCAAATATGGTTGGTGCGGCACTATCGTTCAATAATTGTTTTAGTGGCATAATTGTCGATTTAGTTCATGTTCATAAGGATAATATTTTATTGGCGCACAAATTATTGGGGCCAAAGCAATTGATGCTGGTGACCGATGCAATGTCTTGTGTCGGAACCAATGCAAAAGAATTTCTTCTCTATGGAAAGAAAATCACTGTTCGTGATGGTTCGTGCTTTGATGAAAATGGCACTCTCGCTGGCTCGGCACTAGATATGGCCAGCGCCGTAAGAAACGCCCATAAAAGAATTGGAATCCCTTTAGGTCAATGTTTGCAAATGGCAAGTGAAACGCCAGCACGTTTTTTAGGACTAGAAAATGATATTGGCGCAATAAAAGAAGGATTAGATGCTGATTTGGTTCATTTGAATGACGATTTAGAAGTGCAATCCGTTTGGCAAAAAGGCGCCAAGATTATTCATTAATTTCCAATTCGCGTGCTTCACTAACCAGTAAAATAGGCACACCATTACGAATAGGATACGCGAGCCGCGCAGATTTTGATATTAATTCCTGACGCTCTTTATCATAGACTAATGGTGAGCGATTTAAAGGACATACCAATATTGAGAGCATTTTCGGGTCAATTGAAACTGCCACATTATCATTTTTTTCTGTTGCCATGAATAATACTCTCTTATGAAAACAGCAAAGACGAAAGCCGCCGCCGCCCAGATTTGGTTGTTTCTGAACTAGAACCTAAAACATCAAATATTTTGAGCAATAATGTCCGAGCCTTTTTGTCGCCCCAGTCAAGATTATGGTTCAAAATTACAAAAATTGCTTCAATGGCACCGTCAAAATCGCCATGTGCAACATAGGCTTGGGCAAGGTTAAAGCGCGCTTCAAAATCTTCTGGGTTTTTCTTTAAAGTCGCCAAAATATCATTAATTGGACTGGTCTGGCTTGCCTCCAAGACTAAGGCGATTTGTGCCTTGAATGAAATAACCTCAGCCTCGGAGGCTTTATCGCTTGGTATTTGCGCGAGAATTTCTTGAGCTTTTTCGACATCATCACCTTTTAGATAAACGCGGCCAAGCCCAATAAGTGCGCCGAGGTTTGATGCATCTATTTGTAATATTTGCGCAAAACTTTGTGCCGCGCCGCCCAAATCATCAAGCTTTAGGCTCTCTTCGGCGCTTGCGAATAATTTATCAATTTCATTACCAAGCATGCCGACATCAATATGCTTTTCGATAAAGGCCTTAATTTGGCTTTCCGGGATTGCGCCCATAAAGCCATCTATCGGTTGACCATTTTTGAAAGCGAAAACCGCAGGAATTGATTGCACTCTTAATTGGCCAGCAAACCCAGGGTTTTCATCAATATTTATTTTTACCAATTTGACTTTACCGGCAAACGAATTGGTAAGGCGCTCTATAATTGGCCCCAAGGTGCGGCAAGGCCCGCACCATGGCGCCCAAAAATCCACCAATACTAAAGAATCATTTGATGCTTCGATTACATCTTTTACAAAACCGGCATCAGTGCCTTCTTTAACCAAATTAGTATTTGTGGCCATGCCTAAAACCTTTCAAAATCAAATATATATTTAGTATTTTAACCTAGGATTTCAAGCGGCGTTTCTAAGAGCTGCGGCAATTCATTGGTAAAATCGACAATCGAAACTGGTCCGCCCCAATTTTTAATAAATTTAACCATATCGCTATGGCTGATGCTTGTGGTTGCATCATTCGATAAGGGGTGGAAATTAACAATATCGCACTTCAAAAGTTCTGAATCTAAAATGAGACTTATGGTATGCGAAGTATCATTTATTAAAGAGAAAAGCGTTACCGACCCTGGTCGAACCCCAAGAATATCCCACATGGCTTCCTCATTACCAAATGAAAGCCGCGCCGAACCAATTGCCTTATGAAGTTGGTTTAGCTTTATTTGGGTTTCACCAAGGGCGCAAATAAGAAAAAACGCGCCATCTTTATCCTTTAGGAAAAGATTTTTAGAATGGCCACCAAGGATCTTCGCTTTAATGTCTATTCCTTCTTC
>CAYTWK010000076.1:0-8125 GCA_964442095.1 uncultured Caulobacteraceae bacterium
TTTGAAATCACAGCAAGAATTATGGCTAGGCTTTGCGCAAATCTGGCAGGATGCAATTGGGCTTGACAATAATAGCGATAAAGAAGCATCAACGCATAGACGTGACAAAAGATTTTCCGCACCAGAGTGGAATGAAGACCCTTATTTTAAAACTGTTTACCAAAGCTATTTGTTAATGTCGGATTGGCTCAAGAATCTCGTTAATAATATAGACGGCGTCGATGATTTAGCGCGCCGTAAGACTAGCTTTGTAACCGAGCAAATCGCCAATGCTTTTTCGCCAGCAAACTTTCTGCTTACAAATCCAGTTGCCTTAAAAGCAATGATTGAAACAAAAGGCGAAAGCCTTAATCGGGGCATGAAGAATTTCATAGATGATTTTACCAAATCGCATGGCAGGTTCAGCCCGAGCCAAACCGATACCGAAGCCTTTAAAGTCGGTGAAAGCCTAGCAACAACGCCCGGGAAAATTATTTATCGCGGCGAATTATTTGAACTTATCCAATATATTCCAACAACCAAAAAACAATATGAAATTCCGCTTTTGTTTTTCCCACCTTGGATAAACAAATATTATATACTCGATATGCGGCCCGATAATTCAATGGTCAAATGGATGACAGACCAAGGCTATACCGTATTCGTCGTTTCTTGGGTAAACCCAACCAAGGAATACAAGGATTATGGCTTTGAAGAATATATGGAAAAGGGTATTTTCGAAGCATTGGACGCGGTTTGCGCAACCGATAAAGTCGAAAAGATAAACTGTGTCGGCTATTGTATTGGCGGCACGCTTTTGGCCTCGAGTATGGCCTATATGGCGAAATCTGGTGATAATCGCATTAATAGCGCGACATTTTTCGCATCCCAACAAGACTTTAGCGACGCTGGCGATTTAAAAATATTTACTGATGATGCCGCATTTGAATATATTAAAGAGCAAATAGAGGAAAGCGGTGGCGTTCTCTCGTCGCAAATAATGGCGGAAACTTTTAATTATCTTCGCTCAAATGATTTGGTTTGGTCGCAATATGTGAACAATTATTTATTGGGTAAATCACCGAAAGCTTTTGACCTTCTATTTTGGAATTCGGATCAAACTAGAATGCCGCAAAAGTTACACTTATTTTATCTCGATAATTTTTACCGCCAAAACAATATGGCAAAGGGAAAAATGTCTTTAAAGGGCGTTCCGCTCAATCTTGTAGATGTCAAAACCCCAATTTATATGCAATCATCAAAAGAAGACCATATTGCGCCATATAAATCTATCTTTCGCGGCGCAAAATTATTTGGTGGTGATGTCCGCATGATTTTGGCCGGCTCTGGTCATATTGCCGGCGTCATAAATCACCCCGATGCTAACAAATATAATCATTGGCTGCCGAATAAATCCATTGCTGAATATGATGGCATAGATGAGTGGCAAGCAGATCTAATCGAGCACTCCGGGTCTTGGTGGCGCGATTGGGATAATTGGCTTAGTTCGCGCTCCGGTAAAAAAGTTGCCGCACGCGTGCCAGGCTCTGGGGATCTTGCGGTAATTTGTGATGCCCCAGGCACCTATGTTTTGGTGAAATAAATCGCCTTAATTGCTCGGATCATAGGCCAAAATTGGCGCTAGCCAACGCTCGGCTTCTTCTATTGGCCAATTTTTGCGCTTCGCATAATCTTCTACTTGGTCTCTATCAATACGTCCTACGCCAAAATACTCCGCCTTTTCATGCGCGAAATAGAGACCAGACACCGATGAAGGTGGGTTCATTGCCAATGACGAAGTCAATTCAATTCCAGTATTAGCACTAGCGTTTAATAGACTGAAAAGAGTGCGCTTTTCGGTATGATCAGGTTGCGCCGGATAACCCGGTGCGGGCCTAATCCCACGATACTTCTCTTTGATTATTTCTTCTAGGCTAAGGCCTTCATCTGGCGCATAGCCCCAATATTCTTGGCGCACTTTTTTATGCATAAGTTCTGCAAAAGCTTCGGCCAATCTATCGCAAATCGATTGGAAAAGAATTGCCGAATAATCATCATGCTTGGCCTTAAAGTCGGCCACTTTAGTATTTTCACCCATTCCCGCTGTAACAGCAAAGCCGCCAATATAATCAGGTGTTCCTATTGGCGCAATAAAATCAGAAAGCGCAAAATTAGGGCGTGATGCATCCTTTTCCATCTGTTGACGCAAAGTATGAAAAGTGCCGATTTGGGCATCGCGGCTTTCATCCTTATAGACAATAATATCATCGCCAATTGAATTAGCGGGCCAGAAACCAATTACAGCATTGGCCTTTGTCCATTTGTTTTCAATTATTTTTGCCAACATTTCTTGGCCGTCTTTAAAAAGTGAACTTGCTGCTTCGCCAACAATATTATCAGTAAGAATTGCTGGATAAGTGCCCGCAAGTTCCCAAGATTGGAAGAAAGGCGTCCAGTCAATAAGCTCGGCGATTTCGCCCAATGGATAATCTTCAAACTTCTTTATGCCCAAAAAGCTTGGGGCAATTGGCGCAAATTCAAGCTTTAGTGAGTTTTCACGCGCCCCAATAATGCTAACGCGCTTACGCTTATCTTGTCCTGAATAATGGGCGGCGCTTGCTTGTTTTTGGTCCTCACGGTTTGCCGCTTCAAATTCTGCACGCTCTTCGCCCATAAGCTTTTGCACCACTGGAACCGCGCGGCTTGCATCAGTTACATAGATTGTTGCGCCTTTGAAGTTCGGCGCTATTTTTACTGCTGTATGGGTTCTCGAAGTTGTTGCGCCACCAATCAATAGTGGAATGTTTTGCATTCCAGCGCGTTCCATCTCCTGCGCTACATAGCACATTTCATCAAGAGACGGGGTGATAAGCCCTGATAGTCCGATTATATCGACATTTTCTTCTTTGGCACGGGATATTATTGTTTCGGTCGGCACCATTACGCCCAAATCAACAACTTCAAAGCCATTGCATTGCAAAACCACGCCAACAATATTTTTGCCAATATCGTGAACATCGCCTTTGACGGTTGCCATAAGGACTTTGCCATTGGATTTATCGGCCATTCCGGTGCGGATTTTTTCTTCTTCAAGGTATGGAATTAGATGCGCCACCGCTTCTTTCATGACGCGCGCCGATTTCACAACTTGCGGCAAGAACATTTTTCCAGAACCAAAAAGATCGCCAACTACGTTCATGCCGGCCATTAAAGGGCCTTCTATGACATGCAATGGCTTGTCATGATTGAGCCGAGCTTCTTCAGTGTCCTCTACGATAAATTCGTTTATGCCCTTAACCATAGCATGGGTTAGACGCTCATTTACTGGCAATTTGCGCCACGACAAATCCGGGCCAGTATCTTTTTTTCCTGCTTGGCCAATGAATTTTTGTGCCAAATCCAATAATCTATCGGTAGCATCAGCACGGCGATTAAGGATTACGTCTTCGCAAGCGGTGCGTAATTCTGGCTCAATTTCATCATAAATACCCAATTGGCCTGCATTAACAATTCCCATATCCATGCCAGCTTTGATGGCATGATATAGGAATACCGTATGCATAGCTTCGCGAACAATATCATTGCCACGAAACGAAAATGAGACATTAGAAACACCACCAGACACATGGCAATGCGGTAAGGTTTCGCGTATTATCCGCGTTGCTTCAATAAAATCGACAGCATAATTATTATGCTCTTCAATTCCTGTGGCGACCGCGAAGATATTGGGGTCGAAGATGATGTCTTCTGGCGCAAATCCGATTTCATCAACCAAAATATGATAGGCTCTCGTGCATATTTCGACTTTTCGCTCTTTTGTATCAGCCTGCCCGACTTCATCAAAGGCCATAACAACTGTGGCCGCGCCATATTTTTTGATTTTGCGCGCATGCTCCTTGAAGACATCGACGCCCTCTTTAAGCGATATAGAGTTTACAATCGGCTTTCCTTGAGTGCATTTAAGGCCAGTCTCGATAATTTCCCATTTAGAACTATCAATCATGAGTGGGATTTTGGCAATATCTGGTTCGGTGGCAATCAAATTTAGGAAAGTTTCCATCGCTTTGACGCCATCAATCATTGCCGCATCAAGATTTACATCAAGCACATTCGCGCCCGATTCAACCTGCTGACGGGCGACAGCTAGCGCGCCGACATAATCGTCATTTTCAATGAGTTTTCTAAATTTCGCTGAACCCGTTACATTCGTTCTTTCACCAACAATAACGAAATTGCGATTTTGGCTCTGTGCTTGTGTCATTTTCTGTGCGTCGTTTTCTATAATTTATTTATGCGTGAACAAAAGGCTCTAGGCCAGAAAGGCGAAGTGCGGTTTCGTGCTTTGGAATTTGGCGCGGCCTTTTGCCCTCTACACCATGGGCAATGTGTTTGATATGCGCAGGTGTAGTGCCGCAGCAGCCACCAACAATATTTACCATTCCATCAATTGCCCATGATGAAATAACTTCGCACATTTCATGCGGTGTTTCGTCATAACCACCAAAGGCATTTGGCAAGCCAGCATTTGGGTGACACGAAATTTTGGTTTCGGCTACACGTGCTAAGTCCGTCAAAAAGCCGCGCATTTGCTTTGGCCCAAGTGCGCAATTTAAACCAATCGACCAAGGATTTGCGTGGCGCATACTATTGTAAAAAGCCTCGACGGTTTGGCCCGAAAGGGTTCGTCCCGACATATCAGTAATCGTGCCCGATATCATAATCGGTAAAGTCTCGCCGCGTTCTTCAAAAATACTTTGGACCGCGTAAATTGCGGCCTTGGCATTTAGAGTGTCAAAAATTGTTTCAATCAATATGATATCGGAGCCACCATCCATTAAACCCAACACCTGTTCCCGATAAGCTTCGACGACTTCATCATAACTAACATCGCGATAAGCTGGATCGGCAACTTTTGGTGACATAGATAGGGTTTTATTTGTTGGGCCCAAAGCGCCCGCAACTAATTTAGGTGCATCTTTGGTTTCGAACTTATCAGCCGCAGCACGCGCTATTTCGGCGGATGCTTTGTTTATTTCATAAGAATAATCCTCAAGACCATAATCGGCTTGGGAAATCCTTTGCGCGTTGAAAGTATTGGTCTCAACAATATCAATTCCAGCTGCGAAATAATCCTCGTGAAGCTTTTGGATTGCTTCGGGCTGTGTAATACTTAGGATATCATGATTACCTTGAAGCGGCATGTTATGGCTCTTAAAGCGATCGCCGCGAAAGTCATCTTCCTTAAAGCCAAGACCTTGGATTAATGAACCCATTGCGCCGTCAAGAATTAAAATGCGTGATTTCGAAATCTCGTCTATTGCCGCAAATCTTTCAGCGCTATTTTTGAATATGCTCACGATATTGTTCCTGACTTTACTCCAAGCCTACGGCAAGTTGCCAAGGAAAGAGCTGCTTTATTTAGAGTGTAAAAATGAAAGTGATTAACACCTTCGGCTTGTAATTTAGTGCAAAGATCCGAAGCAACTGAAGCGGCCACCAAGTCGCGCACCTCAGGATTGTCGTCTAGGCCATCAAACGCATCAATAAACCATTTTGGCACTTCAGTATTGCAGCTTTGCGCCATTCTAATATAGCCCTTGACCGAGCCAACCGGCATTATCCCTGGCAAAAGCGGAATATTAATTCCGGCCTTTACCGCCATATCTCGAAACCGCAAATACTTATCAGGCTCGCAGAAAAACTGCGAAATCGCGCGATTTGCACCAGCGTCAATTTTCGCTTTTAGGACATCAATATCATGTTCTAGGGATGGCGATTCAGGGTGCTTTTCAGGATAAAAACTAACAGATATGTCAAAATCGCCTATCCTTTTTGCAGCTTCTACAACATCTGTAGCATTTCTATACCCGTTTTCATTGGCAATAAATTTGGTCCCGACACCCGTTGGCGGATCCCCTCTTAATGCCACAATCCCTTTGACACCCGATTCCCAATATTCGCGCAGAACTGCGTCAACTTCATCTCGAGTTGCATCAACGCAAGTTAGATGGGCAACAGGGCGCAAATTGGTCTCATTTAATATACGTTTTACGGTACGATGGGTTCTCTCACGCGTTGAACCACCTGCGCCATAAGTCACTGATACAAAATCAGGACTGAGTGGAGCAAGTATATTAATACTTGCCCATAATTTTTCTTCCATTTCTTCAGTTTTCGGGGGGAAAAACTCAAAAGATATTATTGGCTTGGTCATGCAAAATTCCTGTTTTCTTTTATATTATCGATTTTGATTTGGGCCGGCTTTCTAACTTTGAAAATATTCACACTTAGAAACTTCTTATCGGTTTCGCCGATATTGGTAATTTCATCAATCTGCAGTCCTGCATCTTGTGCCCAAGACTGCACTTCTTCTTGATTAAAGCCTAATCGCCTGTGCCCATATTTTTCGCGTAATTCTTCGTGATTATGCGGCGAGAAATCAGCAATCAATAAGGTTCCATTCGGCTTTAGAACCCGCGCCGCCTCTTTAATAGCAGCCATTGGATTCTCTAGATAATGGAGAACCTGATGAATAGTAATTAAGTCTGCGGAATCATCGCCATAAGGCAAATCTAAAATATTACCTAAACGCACACTAATGCGGCTATCCTTTAGGTCATCAAGTTTGGCACGCGCAACCCCAAGCATTCCGCGCGATGAGTCAATGCCTTCAGCGCGCTTTGTTATCCGTGCAAATGCCATTAAAAGTGCGCCAAACCCCGAGCCTAAATCTAAATGAAAATCAAATTTTTGCCCCGCAACCATTCCCAACATTGCTGTCTCTACTGCTTCTTCTGGTTGATGTAGTGCGCGTAAACTTTCCCATTCACTGGATATTTTCTCAAAGTATTTTTGCGCTGCTTCCTCTCTTAATGCACGTATTTCCCGCAAGCGAATAAGATCGCGCTTTAGAGTAAAGTCATCTTTTGGTATTGTTGCCAATACCGATTTTAATATGGATTTAGCAGGTTCGCTTGCGCCAAGACGGACAAAGACCCATGCCCCCTCATTGCGCCTCTCGATCAAACTAGCCTCATGGAGCAGCTTTATATGCCGTGAGACGCGAGGTTGGCTTTGGCCTAAAACACTAGAAAGCTCACCAGCAGTAAGTTCGCCCTGCGCCAATAATGCCAGAATCCGAAGCCTAGTTATTTCGCCGGCCGCTTTTAGTATGTCGATTGCCTTATTCATTTTATCAGCCAAACATGTAATAGTCAGAAAATTGAAACTTCAAGACTTAAACATATCTTTAAGTGATTTGCAAAATTAAATCAATAAGAAATCCATTCTGAAGTTTTGTTCGCATTGTTTTCAACTTTGGTTTAAGCAGAATCATGACGCAAATTCCGAGCGATGATATAATTGAAATATTCACCGATGGCGCTTGTTCTGGAAATCCTGGCCCAGGCGGATGGGGTGCAATTTTGCGCAAGGGCGCAAGCATAAAGGAAATTTCTGGTGCAGAACATTCCACCACGAATAATCGTATGGAATTATTGGCCGCTATTAATGCACTCGAAGCACTAAAGCGTCCTTGCAAAGTTTCACTCACCACAGATAGCCAATATGTAAAAAACGGCATTACGCAATGGATTTTTGGGTGGAAAAAGAAAGATTGGAAAAAATCGGATAACAAACCAGTCATAAATGTCGATTTATGGAAAAGGCTAGATGAATTAGCGAAACTTCACGATATAAAATGGCATTGGGTAAAGGGTCATTCAGGCCATGCCGAAAATGAGCGATGTGATGAATTAGCGCGGCTCGCAATAAAGGCTTTAATGGATGCTTAAATGGCTTAGGTCTTTTATTGTTGTTTTGGCGCTTTTTTCAGTTGCTACATTAATTTTTTTTCCAACGTTTATTTCCGATACAAAACGTGATTTCAAAAAATTTGACCATTCTACACCGGTGAAAATCGGTTTTGGTGCACGGGCCACACAAGAGTTTCCATTTTTTCATGGCGCGGCAATAGTTTTTCGGCGTAAAACCCCTATGTTGCAAACCGAAGGGGCTTTCAAAAAATGGCTAGCGGCAAATCCAGCTAAAGCAACGCAAGTTCAGGATTATCAAAAGTTTCTAGACAAAAATAATGTCGGCTCGGTTTTTCCAATGCGCGAATTACTCCAAGGCTGTGCATCGAATC
>CAYTWK010000077.1:0-8117 GCA_964442095.1 uncultured Caulobacteraceae bacterium
GGTGCCGCGCCTTACCCGATACCTACGAGATTCGCTTTGACAATATGCCCGATATTGCCTGTAGCGAGAACTCTTGTTCTTGACTAAAAGTCCTTGCGGTAAATTTTCTGCATTTCAAATGCTGCAATTTCTAAATATGCGCAATAATTCTTGCAGGCTTGCCAAGCAATCGCTATTGAATATTCATAAGAAAATTCTGGAGCAGATAGTATGGGCGATGAAAGCAAGAGTGACGCTGATATCAAGGCAATGAGCTTTGAAACTGCGCTCAAAGAATTAGAGGATTTGACGCGTCGCCTTGAAAGTGGCGAGGCGAGCCTTGAAGATTCTATTTTGCTCTATGAAAGAGGCGCAAAGCTTAAATCCCATTGCGAAGAAAAATTGAAATCGGCACAAATGCGGGTCGATCAAATTGTAACTTCTGCAAATGGCATAGATGCTGAAACTTTCGAGCAAGGCTAAATAATTGAGTGATTTGGACTTTAGCGCAAAACTTCAAGAAACCGCGGACGCGGTGACTATTGTCTTGGACGCTCTAATTCCACCGGTTCAAGGCCCAGAAAGTGAGCTTCTTAGTGCTATGCGTTATTCGGCATTGGGCGGCGGAAAGCGTATGCGGCCCTATTTATTGCTTAGCACGGGGCGCATTTTTGGCGTTGACAAACGTCTGTTATTAAGGGCGGCGGCTGCGCTTGAATGTGTGCATTGTTATTCATTAATTCACGATGATTTACCCTGCATGGATGACGATGATATGCGCCGCGGCGCACCAACAGTTCACAAAGCCTATGACGAGGCTACGGCGGTTCTGGCGGGTGATGCGCTTTTGACTTTGGCGTTTGAAATCTTAAGTGACGCGGGAACCCACCAAGATCCCCATATTCGTATAGAACTTGTGTCAGGCCTTTCAAAGGCCGCAGGCGCACTTGGAATGGTTGGCGGCCAAGCAATGGATATGTCTGGCTCGCTCCTTAGTAATGATATGGCCGCAGTTACACGAATGCAGCGCCTAAAAACCGGCGCTTTGTTTAATTTTGCAGTCGATGCAGCCTGTATAATGGGCCGCGCCAGCTCTGACGCACGCAGTGCTTTGCACGCTTATGCCCATGATTTTGGCCTCGCATTCCAAATTACCGACGATATTCTAGACATTGAAGGAAATGCACAAACTGCAGGTAAAGCAGTAAATAAAGATGATGACCATGGAAAAGCCACTTTTGTAAGTCTATTGGGTCTAGAAAATGCCAAATCAAGGGTTGGCCTATTATGCGATCAAGCAAAAGGCCATCTGAAACTCTTTGGTGATAATGCAAACGATTTAAGGGAATTGGTAGATAAAATAATAGATCGCCAAAGTTAATTTATATGTCAAAAACACCATTATTGGATGAAATCCATAGCCCAAAAGACTTAAAAGACCGCAGCCCAAGCGAATTGCGGCAAATCGCCGATGAATTGCGCCTTGAAACTATTGATGCGGTATCGGTAACAGGTGGTCATTTGGGCGCAGGGCTTGGTGTGGTCGAACTAACCGTTGCTCTCCATTATGTGTTTGATACGCCAAATGATATTCTAATTTGGGACGTTGGGCATCAGGCCTATCCCCATAAAATCCTAACTGGTCGGCGCGATAAAATACGCACACTTCGCCAAGGCGGTGGGCTTTCGGGCTTTACCAAGCGCTCCGAAAGCGAATATGACCCGTTTGGAACTGCGCATGCCGCCACCTCTATATCTGCGGCGCTTGGTTTTTGCGCAAGCCGTGATGCCCAAGGCAAGGATAATCATGTAATTGCGGTAATTGGTGATGGTTCGATAACTGCGGGCATGGCCTATGAAGCGATGAATAAGGCCGCCGAAACCACGGGGCAATTAATCGTAATTCTAAATGATAATGATATGTCAATTGCGCCCCCAGTTGGCGGCATGAGCAATTATCTCGCAAAATTGGTCTCTGGCGGTGGCTATCAGGCATTGCGCAAAGTCGGAAAGCAAATGGCGAGCATTTTGCCAGAACCCATGCAAACTGCCGCGAAAAAGGCCGAAGAATATGCGCGCGGAATGGCAACAGGCGGCACTCTATTCGAGGAGCTAGGCTTTTATTATGTCGGCCCAATAGACGGCCATGATACCGATGTTTTGGTGCAGGTTTTGGAAAATGCCAAAAAAATAACCAACCGCCCAGTCTTAATTCATGCAGTTACCAAAAAAGGCCATGGTTATGCCCCCGCAGAGGCCGCAGCCGATAAATATCATGGCGTGCAAAAATTCAATGTAATTACTGGCGAACAATCAAAGCCGCTCTCAAATACGCCATCATACACAAAGGTTTTTGGCGAAACTCTCTCAAAGCTTGCCCATCAAGACCCTAAAATCGTTGCAATTACTGCGGCAATGCCATCCGGCACTGGGCTTGATATTTTTGCGCGCCATCACCCAGCGCGTATGTTTGATGTTGGCATTGCCGAGCAGCACGCCGTAACTTTTGCCGCAGGGCTCGCTGCCGATGGCATGAAGCCAGTTTGCGCAATTTATTCAACCTTTTTGCAACGCGGCTATGATCAAGTTGTGCATGATGTTGCAATCCAATCTTTGCCGGTTCGTTTTGCAATCGATAGGGCAGGGCTAGTCGGCGCTGATGGGCAAACCCATGCTGGCTCATTTGATATTGGCTTTATGGGCGCATTGCCGCATATGGTGGTCATGGCTGCCGCTGATGAAGCCGAACTTGCATTGATGACAGCAACTTCTTTGGCGATTGATGATGTCCCCAGTGCATTTCGTTATCCGCGCGGCGATGGTGTCGGCGTGGAAATCCCGAACGAGCTTGCACCGCTTGAAATTGGTAAAGGCCGCATTATTCAAGAAGGCTCTAAGATAGCGCTTCTTTCATTTGGTACGCGCCTAGAGGAGGCCAAGATTGCGGCCAATAGGCTTGGGGCTTTGGGGCTTTCGACCACTGTCGCCGATGCGCGTTTCGCGAAGCCTCTGGACACCCAATTAATTACGCAATTGGCAAAAAACCATGAGGTTTTGATAACAATAGAAGAGGGCGCAATTGGCGGCTTTGGTGCGTTTGTGCTGCAATATATGGCGGGCGCTGGTTTGCTTGAAAACGGCCTAAAAGTGCGCACCCTAACATTGCCCGACACTTTCCAAAACCATAATAAGCCCGATCTTCAATATATAGAGGCCGGCCTTGATGCCAATGGGATTATGGCGGCGGCGCTTAGCGCTCTCGGAATTGATGAAGCCGCGCAAGCCAAGATGGTTGAGGGGTTGAGGGTTTAGAGTATTTATCCTCCTCCGTTTACGGAGGAGGATAAATCTAATCTTTCCGCACTTTCCCAAACGTAAAGACGCGCTTTTTCGCTTGCAAGTCGGCGCACTTGGGTTAATCTGTCGGGCAGACAAGGGCAGAAAAAATGAAACTAAATTTCACTAGTGAGGAACTCGCGTTCCAGCAAGAAGTGCGCGACTTTATCGAGCAGAATTATCCAAAACACCTAGCAGGTGTTGGTGACCGCGAAGACTTAACCAAAGAAGATTATCTTTCATGGCACCAGATTCTTGCCAAAAAGGGCTGGTCGGCACCATCTTGGCCGGTTGAATATGGCGGCACAGGTTGGAGCGCGACGCAAAAATACATTTTTGGTGAAGAATTGGCGCGCGCCGAAACTGTGCCAATACTTCCATTTGGAATGCATATGGTTGGGCCGGTTATTTATACATTTGGCACACCAGAGCAAAAGGCGCGCTTTTTGCCGCCAATCCTAAATGGCACTGAATGGTGGTGCCAAGGCTATTCAGAGCCGGGCGCAGGTTCGGATTTGGCGAACCTATCAACACGGGCCGATAGAGACGGCGATTTCTATATTGTAAATGGCCAAAAAACTTGGACAACTTTGGCGCAGCATGCCGATTGGGGCTTCTTTTTGGTGCGCACAAAGCATGATTGCAAACCCCAAGAAGGTATTTCATTCCTACTTATTGATATGAAATCACCTGGCATAGAAGTTCGGCCGATCAGAACAATGGATGGCGGCCATGAGGTCAATGAGGTTTGGCTTGATAATGTTAAAGTGCCAGTTAATCAGCGCGTTTATGAAGAAAATAAAGGCTGGACTTGCGCGAAGTTTTTGCTTGCCCATGAGCGTTCTGGCATTGCCCAAGTCGCGCGTTCCAAACGTGGCCTCGAGCGTCTAAAGAAACTTGCCTCTGAACAAATGTCATTTGGTGCGCCGCTCATAGAGGATGCTGATTTCAAACGCAAAATCCTAGAGGTGGAAATAGACCTCAAGGCTCTCGAGATGACCGAACTTCGCACGCTTGCGCGCGAATCCCAAGGTAAAGGCCCTGGGCCCGAAAGCTCAATCTTAAAGATAAATGGCTCGGTTATTCAACAGCGCCTAACTGAATTGATAATGGAAGCCCAAGGGCTTTATGCATTTCCTAATCCGCGTGAATTTGGTGATGATGCTGGCAATTTGGGCTTGGGTCCAGATGAAGCGAACCTTGCAGCCGCCAATTATTTCAATATGCGCAAAACCACAATTTATGGCGGATCAAACGAAATTCAGCGCAATATTATATCTAAATTAGTTATGGGATTATAGGGCCATGGATTTAAATTTCACCGACGAACAAAATATGATGCGCGATGGACTTAGCCGCCTGATTGCCCAAAAATATAGTTTCGATGATAGAAAAAAGGCCCTGAAAGACGGATTTTGGCGCCAAGATATGTGGACCGAGTTTGCCGAAATGGGGCTTTTGATGGCCCCATTACCAGAGGATATGGGCGGCCTCGGCGGCGGTGCAATTGATAGTATGATTATCGCCGAAGAAATGGGTAAGGGCCTAGTGCTAGAGCCATTTTTGCAATCGGCGGTTTGCGCTGGTGCCTTGATAAAATCAGCAGGAACAGATGCGCAAAAGGCCGAGCATGGCGAAAAAATCACAACTGGCGAAAATGTATATGCCCCCGCGCTCTATGAAAAAAATGGCCGCTTTGATGCCTTTCATGTTGAAACACTCGCTAAACCAAGCAATGATGGCTATGTCCTAAATGGAAAAAAGGCCGTGGTTATGGGCGGCGGTATTGCTGATGTATTCATAGTATCGGCGCGCACTTCGGGCAATGCTACGGATAAAGACGGCCTAAGCCTCTTTTTGGTGCCTAAATCGGCTTCGGGTCTTGTTGCCAAAGAATACTTTACCGTTGATGGCCTTAATGCCTGTGATCTCATTCTTGATAATGTCGAGCTTGGTTCGGGTGCTCTTTTGGGCGAAATTGGCAAAGCGGGCGCTCATATTGCTATGATGATAGATCATGCAATTGCGGCAATTTGCGCGGAAGCGGTTGGAATTATGGCCACAATGACCGAGCAAACCAAAGAATATGCAAAGGGGCGCAAACAATTTGGCGTTCCAATTTCTACTTTCCAAGTGCTTCAGCACGCAATGGTAAACATGCTCATTGCGACCGAAGAAGCAAAATCAATGGCGCTTTTGGCAGCGATTGAATGTGATGAAAACGATCCAGCTTCGCGCGCTAAAGCCTGTGCTGCGGCAAAGGTAAAAATCGGGCAATCGGCGCGAATTGTCGGGCAAAATGCCATTCAAATCCATGGCGGCATGGGCATGACCGATGAAATGCCAATTTCGCACTATTTCAAACGCCTAACCATGATTGATATGCAATTTGGCAATGTCGATTATTGGCTGCGCCGCTATGGGGAAATGTAATAAATTACCAACTGCGAGTTTTCGCTATTCTTACTTATCCAAAGCTTCTTTGCGGCATTTGCTCTGGCAAATCGGCATGCAATATTAGATGCCAATAGTGCCAAGAGCGTTTATCGAAAACACCTGCTGGCGCATTTTTTAAGACATTGCGTAAATCATCGTCGCTTAATTGTTGCCGCAAGGATTTAACGTCTTCGTGTATGCCATAAGTTAGGACGTGCGCCGCAAAATCGATAGGATCTTCAATTGCTGCCTCAGCCGGCTTATACCAAACGCAACGCTCTGCGGCGCGGCGTAATTCGTCATTCAGTTCCAACTTTTTCATAATTCTTCGCCAATCTTAGGAAGGCAATCAAGATTTACTCGCTTTACTGCTTCTAAAATAGTTTCACGCGCTTTGATTTCCAATTGGTTTACATCGCCATCTTCAAAATAGGATAATGCTTTAAGAGTTATTTGAGGATTAAAAGCCGTATCATAAATGCGTGATGCGGCTGACAAAGCTATTTCAAGGCTTATTCCAGTGTTTAGCAAAGCCAAAATATCCAAATAATCCTTTAATTGGGCGCGTTTTTGCACGACCATTGCCTTCATACCTGCCAAATCGATTAAATTTGCGATTTGAATTTTGGGTTCTTTTAATTGGTGCGGCGGTAATAGGCGCATTAATTTGGGCAAGCCAAAGAAAGAAACCTGCACTAAGCCACCAAAATCAACGGAACAGGTAAGGGTGTTTTCGTCCATTTGTAGAACATCTGCGCCATCAAGAAATGGTATTTTACGAAGTAGTTTTTCAGGATCAAAATCATGAAAACAAAAGAAATCGAAATCTATTGAAATACGGTGACCCAATTGAAGCGCTATCGCAGTGCCGCCATATAGTGTAAAAAAATCGGGCACTTCGCCCAAACTAGCCCAAAGATTTTTCTGCGGGTCGGGCAAAACGTCGAGTATTGGGGCCAAATCAAGCATAAAACATATTTTCACGATTTTAGCGCCAAGTCAAAACAAGGGTTTCATTTTTTCGCGCTTCATATAGTATAAGTTTATGCGCCCAGCTTCGCTAAATCCTTTGTTTCAATCAATTTCGACACTTGGCGGAATTGGCCCCAAGACTGCGCCATTGTTTGCGCGCGCGGTGGGCGGGGAATTGGTGCGTGATGCGGCTCTATGTTTGCCCTATGGCGTTATTGATAGGCGCCTTAAGGCCACAATTGCCGATGCGCCAATCGGCCAAAACGCAAATTTTGAAGTGATTGTCGAAGAACATACGCCAGCGTATAGTAATAGACCATATCGTATCCGCGTTAGTGATGAAACTGGCTTTTTGACATTGGTTTTCTTTAGTCCCAATCCAAAATACCTTAGTGCTCGGCTTCCGGTTGGGGCCAAAAGGGTTGTGACGGGCGAAATTATTGAGCGCTTTAATGAAAAGCAAATGATGCATCCGTCGCGCATATTAAATTTAGATGATCCGGAGCTTTTGATTGAATTTGAGCCAGTCTATCATAATGTTGGCGGACTTAGCCAAAAAACTCTGGGCCGGGCCTGCCTAGAGGCCGCAAGGCGTGCATTTGGGATTGAAGATTGGCTTGATGAAACCATAAAATCACGCGAAAATTGGCTTGGATTTTCTGATGCACTTTTGGCCGCCCATAATCCGCAGGGGCTCGAAGAAGCCGATCCGCAAAGCCCAAATCGTCGCAGGCTTGCTTATGATGAATTATTTTCGCGCCAAATTGCTTTGGTTTTGAATAATCAAGAGCGCCTAAAAACCCCAAGCCGCGCACTTATTGGCGATGGCAAATTGACCCAAAAACTATTGGTGGCATTTGGTAATGAGCCAACAGGGGCACAATTGCGCGCGTTTGCGCAAATTAGTGCTGATATGGCCACAACCCGCCCGATGCTCCGCCTCCTGCAGGGTGATGTTGGCTCGGGTAAGACCTTGGTTGCGGCCCATGCATGCGCCACCGCAATCGAGGCTGGCGTGCAGGCAGCATTTATGGCGCCCACCGAAATCCTTGCGCGGCAACATTTTGCGGGCCTTGCACCGCTTTTGGAAAAAGCTGGGATTGTCACCGAGCTTTTGACGGGCCGCGATAAAGGCAATATTCGCAAAGAAAAGCTCGCGCGGCTCTCAAGCGGTGAAATAGGGGTTTTAGTCGGCACCCATGCACTTTTCCAAGAGGGCGTGGAATTTAAAGATTTGGGCTTTGTGGTTATAGATGAACAGCATAGATTTGGCGTTTCGGCGCGGCGCGCGCTTTTGGGTAAGGGCACAATGCCGCATTTATTGACAATGTCGGCAACCCCGATACCAAGAACGCTTTCAATGGCAATCTATGGAGATATGGATATGTCGATTT
>CAYTWK010000078.1:0-8113 GCA_964442095.1 uncultured Caulobacteraceae bacterium
ATAATGACTACACCTGAGCAGCGCTTGGAAAGCATTGCTGAAGATTTTGCCTTTCTTGATGATTGGGAAGAAAAATTCCGTCACATTATTGATCTTGGCCGCGAGCTAGCACCATTAGAAGAGCAAGAGAAAAGCGCAATTACCAAAGTTCAAGGCTGCACTTCCCAAGTCTGGATTATTTGCGAATTTGATAGTTCAAACAATATTATCAATATACGCGGAAATTCGGATTCTAGTTTGGTGCAAGGCCTATTAGCTATTTTGATTTCAATTTATTCTGGTTCGGCACCTAAAATGATTATCGAATTAGAGGGAAATAGAATTTTTGAAACTTTAGACCTTGCGGATTCATTGACCCCAAACCGTTCGGGTGGAATGCTGTCCATGATGAATAGAATTCGCGAATTTGCCGCAGAGCATTTGCCCAAGTCAGGCTCTAATTAAGGGCCTTATAATTGGGTTTAGGAACAGTTTTTAGCGCATTTTCAAGTTCATCCAATAGAGTATCATAATTGCTATCATCGCGCCTATCCTCAATTTGATGGCAAGCATGGGCGATTGTAGATCTATCGCGGCCAAATGCATTGGCAACTCTATTTAGGCTCATGCCAAAGCCAATATGGCATAAATACATTGAAATTTGCCGCGCCAATGCTGAATTTGGGGAACCCCTTGTGGGGCACATCAAGTCTTCGTCAATTGCCAAAGCATAGGCCACTAATTCACAAACAAACCGCGCTTTTGCGGTATCCAATAAAAGTTTTTGGACTTCTGAATTTTCTGAATTTGCCCTTTGGCGAATTATTCGTTTCGGTTCATTTATCGATTTAATTTCCATTTGCATCATCTTCATCCTCATGGCCGCGCATAAATTCGCACACGGCATAGGCATGATGATTGCTAAAAACTTATCCGATTAAATCCTGCCAATATTGACAGGCCAATCATGACAGATTTCGCCTTTATTATTGAAGAAAGATGGGAAGCTTTAGTTCGCCTTTGGTGGCTTAATTATTGGCCCATTGCCCATTTTGGCATTTTTACGCCCGATAATGTAAGATCTAGCCCAATCACTGAATCAACATTCCCGTCGATACCCAAGGGCAAGCGAATCCAAAATCGCATTTGACCGGCATTACCAATACTGTCCGATTGAATAGCCCCGGATAGTGGCTTTTTAGTGTCTTTTACTGTAAAAATCGTATTCAAAGAACCGGCAATATCATCGCGCAAGAGTTCAGCATGTGGATTGGCGCCGAATACGCCGCGCAATAATGAACCGGCAACCCGAACTTTGGGTAGCGCGCTATCTTGCGGAAATTCGATTAAAGAAACATAGGGCAAAAGCGCACCAAAGGCACATGGTGAGAATTTTTGGCGGCTAGGCATAATTTCGCTGCCTGCTGCGGCTTTCCAGACGTCGTATAAAAGACGCTGTTCTTCCAACATTAATTGCGCACGAAACGACAAATTAAGCCCTCAAACCAACTCACAAATTGGGCATTGTGCCCGATTTGGCGAATTCTGGACCATAAAAATCACCAATTCGCCCCCCTATACAAAATTGAAATACCAGATTTTTATTTTTGGCTTATCAAATTCGTATGGCTATATATCACTGGTTTGGTGCGAATCGCGCAAGAGTCTATGTGCCAATTCAATCAAAAAAATGTTCTTTTACTGCATTTTTACATTTCGGATTCGAAACGAAGCTTGTCAAATATGAAATGAAAATTTGTCTGATTTTTTCGCATGAGAAGCTTTTTACCAAAGCCGCGCGCAAACCTTAAGAAAGCTATGCCTTATCTACCAAAAACCAGGTGCGAAGTGCGTGCAGCAGTCGAATAATCGAGCCTTTCATCGCCTTCTTCCATTTTCGCGGCAAGCACTGGCGACATGGCCGAAGTTAGCGCCCAATTCCAATAGCGGAGCACTGTTTGCGCTCTATTAGTTGATAGAATATCGTAAACATAGGTGGCGCGCGTAAAGCTATCGCTTTGCCCCAATTCCGCACCCAATGGGCGACGCAAGCCTTTCCACAATAATCTAAAATGCGTGCGCTTCAGACCAGTTGCTTTACAAAGCACCGCAATTGCCTCCCCACCGGGATCTGACATTATTTGCGCACCGCAAGCGGGGCGAAGACCTGCTAGATATGAAATCTCATTGAGAATTTCTACATCGAATTCCTTTTCGAGCGCTTCGATAGCGCCCTCTAAGCTCTCATATGGGCTTTTGGCGGCAGCTGCACGGTTTCTTTGGCGACGCTCGATGAATTGCAAGCTTTTACGCACCAAACTATCCTGCCAACCATCGGCTGCAGCTCGGGCATAAATGTCTTGCGCAGCTTCTAAAAGGGTTAGCCGCTCGACGGCAAATCTTTGCAGAATTTTTATTCTATCTTGCGGTTCGGCCCACCAAAATAGTGTTAAGGCCTGAGAAGGTTTTAGCTCCAGCCGCTTTAATAATAGGCCAACCAATACCGGATGCTCTTTACTTAGAGCCGTGATTGATTCCATTGCCGGATGAGAAAATTTGGCACCCTCATTTTTCAAAAGCGCAATAACAACTTCGACTTCAGCAAATTCAGATAAAACGTCAACTACAACTTCGTTTACCACGCGCCGCTTGGCAATTAAAATCCGGTGCTCTGTGGTTACTTGAGGACCCGTTGCAACCGCTATCAAATCTGAATCATCAAATGCCGCACAAATTTCCAATAATGGGCGCGCAGCTTCAATTTCTGAACGACCTAAAAAGCGCAATAATAAAGCCGGCACATCAGATAAAAGTGAAACACGCTCGGCGCATTTTACTCTTGACGGCAAATCACTATCGCGAAGCATTTCAATTAATAGGTCCGAAGCCATATGCCGCTCTTGCGGACTAATGCGCGAAGACGGCAAGCCAACCACATCTTGCAAACGTTTAAAAAGAGCCGCTCGCGTTTGAAAAGCAATAGTTGACCCTTCGTTGAAATCTGGAATTTCAACTACAGAATCCATTCTATTGTCTATTGCAACCTGGCTCATTAATAATATCGACTAATCCGAACCTGATTTTCGGTTCATGTCATATTTATTCAAACTTATTAATATCTGGTAATTCACTTTATTAAATTTGCAATTACAGCAGTAATTTTGAAGTTTATTACATTGAACTCAAGTTCTTTATTTAAAATCAAAGTCAAATTCTACGTCAGACTTAATTTTATTTACAATTGCCGCAGAATTATTAAGTATATAATTGGAATAAAACTTTGCTAGGCCTATTTGATTTTTTGAAGGCAATTGGTTTTGAAATAATGCATTAGCATTCGCCAATAATCCATAGCCGCCAATCAAATTTCCACAAATTTCAAGAAAATCGCCCGCAAAGAATTGCGCGTGTTCTCTTTGATTTGTCGATTGCCATTGTATTATTTTTTTGGCTATCGATAATGCATCATTTGCCGCAGCTTCTAAGTCCTTCGCAACATTCGCAATGTCTTTATTTGGATTGTCAAATATTCCCTCAGCGAAAACTTTGATTTCATCGATTAAAGCACTAAAGGCCGCGCCATTATCGCCATATAATTTGCGACCAATCAAATCTAGGGCCTGAATACCATTTGTTCCTTCATAGATTGGTGCAATTCTTGCGTCGCGCAAATATTGTGCGGCGCCAGTTTCCTCAATAAAGCCCATGCCGCCATGAACCTGAATCCCTATTGATGCTACTTCAACACCAATATCTGTGGGCCAAGCTTTGGCAATTGGTGTTAATAGGCTCGCGCGAGCTTGGAAATTAGCTGCAGCTTCTTTTGTTTCGGCGCAAAGCGCATTATCCTCGGCGGCGGCGGTTAAATAGCAAATTGCGCGCGCCGCATTAGTTTTTGCGCGCATAATCAAAAGCATTTTACGCACATCTGGATGCTCGATTATAGCTTTTCCTTGTCCTTGAATGCGCTCTTTTGCAAAATTTGTTGCTTTTTGGGTCGCAAGCTCGGCGATAGAAACCCCTTGGAGGCCAACATTAAGGCGCGCTGCATTCATCATAGTAAACATACAGGCCATGCCATTATTTTCTGCGCCAATAAGAAAGCCAATTGCACCCTTTTTTTCGCCAAAATGCCCTTCACCATAGGACATTACGCAGGTTGGGCTGGCATTTATACCCAATTTATGTTCAAGCCCGACTGGGCCAACATCATTACGAATCCTGTATTCACCACTCGCATCCTTCAGGTATTTTGGCACGATAAAAAGCGATATTCCCTTTGGACCAGCAGGCGCATTTGGTAGGCGCGCCAAAACTAGATGGATTATATTGCTGGCAAAATCGTGATCACCCCAAGTTATGAAGATTTTTTGGCCGGTTATCGTATATGTGCCATCGTCATTTTTCACTGCGCGACTAGTCAAAGCCCCAACATCAGAACCCGCCTGCGGCTCCGTGAGATTCATAGTGCCAGACCATTCGCCGCTTATTAGATTGGGCAGAAATTCAGCCTGTTGTTCAGGTGTGCCGTGCTCTTTGAGGGCATCTAATGCACCCATGGAAAGCATGGGACAAAGCCCAAATGCCATATTTGCCGAATGAATAGTTTCGAAAACCGCCATTCCAACAATTTTCGGCAGGCCCATTCCGCCAAGCGATGAATCAAAACTAATGCCTTGCCAACCACCTTCAACCATTTGCGAATAGGCATGCCGAAAACTCTCCGGTAGTTTTACATTGCCATCAACCAGCAAAGCGCCCTCTTTATCGCCAATCATATTTGTGGGCGCTAGGACTTCTTCGGCAAATTTCGCGCCGGCATCGATAATTTGGTCAATGATTTCTTGGTCAAAGTCCGAATAAATTTGCCCATTTAAAATTTGCGTCAATGCGCAAATATTATTCAATGTCTCATTTATTTCCTGGATTGGTGCTTTATAGCTCAAGGCGATTTTTCCCTATTTAGTCTTGCTTGCGAGAATGATTGTTTTGAAATCGATTGTCAATTTTCCCCAAGGGAAATTGAAATGCACTTAATGATTTAATACTAAATGTATGATGGTTTGGATCATGATAATTATTTTCAATATTGTATAGACCAACAGCCCTAGAGGGGCTATCTATACAAAAATGAATATTAGATATACAAATTACAGGCTTGACTATAGGTAGATTGCAAGTCATTCTCAATAGGTTAAATTCAAATAGCAAAGGGCAATATTATGTTTAAAAAGAGTTTTATGATTATTTCACCGGCGGCTCTATGTGCTTTAGTATTATCTGGGTGTATTTCGGTTAGTAATGTCGGAAATGGAAATATCGTGCCAATGTCAAACGACAATCCGATATCACAAATCACATCAACAGCAGAGAAATTGGCGGCGCAGCCTTCTGGCACATACGAAGTTGAGCCAACCCATACAACTGTTGTTTGGCGTCTTACCCATATGGGCGCGTCAAACTATACTGCACGCTTTGATAAAATTTCTGGCACTTTGAATTTCGATTCGAAAAACCCAACTGCTTCAAGTGTTAATATTTCGATTGATCCAAATTCGGTTTCAACTGGCCTTCCAAACTTTGACAAAGAAATCGCAACCAAATTTTTTGATGTGGGCAATCACCCAAAAATTAGCTTTGTTTCCACTGGCCTTGTAAAAACAGGTGATACAACAGGCGACTTAACTGGAAATCTCACTTTTCGCGGCGTAACTAAACCAGTTACCCTAAAAGTGCAATTTAATGGTGGCCTTTTGCATCCATTTGCTGGGCGCCATTTAATCGGCTTCTCAGCGCGCGGCAACATAAAACGGTCTGATTTCGGCCTAACCGCAATGACCCCAATGATTGGTGACAATGTCGAACTAATAATTGAGACTGAATTTTTGAAAAAATAAGACATTTATATAAAGGTTTATAAAATGAGTGAGAGCACCGCACGCGCTAGATATACAAGTGTCGCAATTATCCTTCATTGGGTAATATTCATAATGTTATTTATGGTAGTCAAAGTTGGCTGGGACATGGGCGAGCTTAAAGATGCCGAAAAGCTTGCTGCGGTGCAATTGCATAAAAACCTAGGAATGAGCATATTTTTGCTCTCTGTGTTGCGGCTGGTGTGGCGCATGATGAACCCACCGCCGCCGCTTCCCTCCACCATGAGCGAGCGGGACAAGAAGATATCGGATTTTGTTCACAAGACTTTCTATTTTCTGATAATTTTTATACCAATTTTGGGCTTTTTGATTATCGGCACTAGTTCTTATAATTTCCCGACCCATTTTTGGGGCCTCTTTGAAGTGCCGAGATTGCCACTTGGCGGCTATGAGTTTTCAAAACCACTCCATGAGGCCGCGGAATTTGCCCATAGTAAACTAGTTTGGGTTGGAATTATCTTGATGGTTTTGCACGCTGGCGCAGCCTTAAAGCACCAATTCATCGATAAGGATGGGGTTTTGGGGCGAATGCTGCCTTTCCTAAAATAAGGACACAATTATGAAACGCAAACTACCCGAAATTGCGAGCCTTATAGCCGCAATAACCCTTTTCGGCGGCCTAGGCATTGCCGGCATTTCCAATGCGCAAAATTCTGTGGTGAAGGCAAAACCAGCTGCGCAATCGGGTGCGGTTTCGCAGTGGCGCATCAACACGGCCCAAAGTTATATAAATTGGGAAACCAAATGGACAGACAAGATCGTCACCGGTCGCTTTAATAGTTTTGACGCTAATATTAGATTTAGCCCGACCAATTTAGCGGCGTCTAATGTGGTGGTTAATATTCCCGCAAACGGGTTTAATAGCGCATCACCCGAGGCGCGTTCAAACTTACCGCTAGCTGATTGGCTGAACACGCGCGCGTTTCCAACCATTAGATTTGAAAGCAATTCTTTCGCCAAGACTGGCGCCGATACCTATGTCGCAAACGGATTCCTAACCGTAAAGGGCGTTAAATATCGCCTCGCATTGCCTTTTAGATTGCAAAATACAGGCGCAAATTCGGTTATTATGACATCCCAAATCACACTCGATAGAATTAATCTAAAAATCGGCCTTGATTCCGACCCAAGCGCCGATTGGGTGGCGCGGCAGGTGCAAATTAATATAAATCTAAACGCCTCTAAATAAGAGAGCCGCGCGCTTTAGACAGCTTTAATAGGCCAACACCGATTATTGCAATAATAAAATAGATTGCTTCTTGATTATTATTAAAGAGGCTCTGATAGTCTGCAAATATTGCATTTATATTGCCAATAGACTTTGGTAATAGATAAAGAATTGCCAGAAAAAAGACTATAAAAATAGCCTGCAGCAAATTTTCTATAATCGTAAATCGTGACTTTTGATTTTCAATCCGAAGCGAAACTTTTCGCGCAAACGCATTTTCATCAAAACTATTATTTTGGCGCGCGGATTTAAAGAGTGTTCTTAATTCCAAATCGGTTTGAGCATCTGAAGGCTCGGTATTTTCGAAATTTTTATTATCCATTTTACCCTCCCGCCGTCAGGCGGCTTTCGCCATTAATCAGTTCCGTAATCTTAGTGCGCGCGCGGCTTATGATAGATTTTACCGTCCCTAATGGCAATTGCATAGTTTCGGAAATTTCGCTTTGCGTGAAATCTTCGCCATAGAATAATTGCAATACAGCCGATTGATCGTTTGAGAAATGTGCGAGTATTTGGTTCAATAACTGACCATTTTCATCTAGTGCATGGTCAATATGCAGGCTTTGGCTTTTTGCCCAATCGGTTTCGCGGTTTATTCGCGCTTTTTCTTGCCGAAACTGATCAAGAAGGGCATTGCGGCCAATAGCAAATACCCAAGATTTAAAATTCGCTCCCTTATCAAAACCTTTTATTCGCAGCCACGCCCTAACAAAAGTTTCTTGGGAAACTTCCTCGGCAATTGCGGCATTGGAGCATAGCCGCAGCAAGAAGCGAAAAAGCGCGGCGCTATGGCGTTTGACCAATTCTTCATACGCAATGGTTGCGCCGTCTTTCGATAGCGCAACCAAGGATTCGTCTGTGTACAGGCACAGTGAATTAGGTTTAAGCTTGGTCAAGTTTTAGAATAACCGCTTTATTTTAATTGAATCTGTTTGGAGCGAATTTTCCAAGAGGCAATTGCGCCAATTCC
>CAYTWK010000079.1:0-2262 GCA_964442095.1 uncultured Caulobacteraceae bacterium
GTGATGATCCTTTCGTTAACCCGCGATGGGCGGTTGTTGATAGGACGCCTGAATTGGGCGTTGTCGGCGACTTTGAATACGAGCAAACGCATTCAATTTTAAAAAGTCACGATTATTTAGATTATTCGCGTCGATGGGATATACCTTTTGGCGCTCAAGCGACCATATTAAAAACACCAGAACTTCGAGTGTTCCTTAACTCGCTACGAACCCTATCGGACGGCAAGTCAGATGAAGAATCGCGTGCTGTATTAGGTAGAATTGCCCCAAAGGTTCAGAACGCGATTAAACTTGCTCAAAATCTTGATTTTCAAGGCGCTAATTTACTTAGCAATGCAATGTGCGCGATGACAAAGGCGGCATTCATATGTTCAAATGATGGCAGGGTTATTTCATGCACCGGAATTGCAGAAAAAATCCTTTCTAAAGGTGCGATTTTGAGTTTTGAAAGTGGATATCTGAAAACTCCATTGGTAAAGAATCAAAGAAAAATTGATCTTGCGCTAAAAATGGCAATAGAAACATCGTTCAATCAGACAATAGTTTTAAATAGTGGCAATAATATCGACGATAATCTTGTGCTTGATGTAAATGTGCTGCCGGCCCACGCTTGGGATTTTTCGATTCTTCCTAAATTAATAATTACCATCAGGGAGCCGCAAAGCCATTTCTCGGTTCCAATATTGATGCAATTGTTTGACCTTTCAGAAGCAGAAGCATTAATTGCTGCAGACTTCGCGCGTGGCGCGACACGCCAGGAAATTGCTATGAAACGCGGCGTTTCAATCGATACAATTCGCAGTCAATTCAAGAACATCTTTTCAAAAACTGGCGTTAATCGTGAAATTGAACTCATGGCAAAACTAATCGGCTAAGCTGTAAATGATTTCCCAAGTCAAATAGTTCTAGTTTTGCAAAATATGTGAATTAGTGTGAAAGCAATTGTGTGATATAGTGTGAGGCTGATACTTTAACGCAAATTGGGGCGTTCAAGGCGAGAGTGTTGTCGTGTCTTTATCTTTGGATAATCATAGCAAAGTTGCGAGCGAATTTCTGCGCGCAGCCGTTGGCGCGGGGTCGTGGCAAAGGGCGGTTGACGGCGTTGCCGATCTGACCCATTCAACGCGCGCCCAACTGATTGGTGCTAATAAAGCAAATAAAATAGCCTTCATTTGGGGCGCAGAATATAGCAAAGAGGCATATAAAGAATATCTTGCCATAAATGCCGATAACCCAAGAATAAATCCGAGGTGGTGGGCAACTGATAACTTTAGAGAGCTCGAAGTTACGGGTGATAATGAATACGAAACAATTCATGATAGCCTTCTAAACGGTAGCTATCTTGATTATAGCCGCAAATGGGATATGCCCTATGGCTGCCAAACTACGCTTAGTAACGCAAACGATTTTCGAACAGCTCTACTTTCGCTTAGGTCAAAGGCGGACGGTAGGGCAGATGAAAATGCCTATAATGCGATGGCGCGCATCGCCCCACACGCCGCCGCCGCCATAAACCTTGCGCGAAACCTAGATAGTCAGCAACAATCTTTCCTAACCCAGACACTCGAAGGTTTAAATGCAGCCGCCATTGTTTGTGATTTCAAACTTAGAATAATGTCCATCAATGAAGGTGCAGAGAAATTATTTATCGGCAACCAGTATTTGAAGCTCGAGAATGGGCAATTATCGGCATTCTGGCCCAATGAAAAAGCAAAACTACATAATGCAGTTACGCGCTTGATTAATGGCGCAAGCGAAGAGACAGTTGCGCTTGGTAACAATGAAGGTGGGTCGAATTATCTAGTATTGGATATGCATATTCTTCCCGCAATGGAGAATAGTCTATTTTATACTCCGCGCATAATAATTACGCCGCGCAAAAGATCAGTGCCTTTCGGTGCGCAATTGCTCAACGAAATATTTGATCTGACAGATGCAGAGGCGGAAATTGCCCGTGACCTAGCTGTTGGAAAGTCGCGCGAGGAAATTGCCGCTTTGCGTAAGGTGAAGCTCGAAACCGTCCGCAGCCAAATAAAGAGCATTTTTTATAAAACCGGAGTTAGACGCGAAACTGAGCTTGTGGCAAAAATTTCGTCTTGCAAAATGATAGGCTAAATTAGAGCGCTAAGATAGCTGCCGAATTTTATATAGCTTGGCTTTTTACCCATTGTTTTTGTCTCAATATGCGCTTCGCTAATTGCGAAGGTGCTTCGCTGCATGAGGGCTTTATTTTTGCCCTACCGCTTCGCTGCATGAGGGCTT
>CAYTWK010000079.1:2362-8080 GCA_964442095.1 uncultured Caulobacteraceae bacterium
CTTCGCTGCATGAGGGCTTTATTTTTGCCCTACCGCTTCGCTGCATGAGGGCTTTTAATTTACAACCAAAGTCTTTATGGAGAATCTCATATTTAGTTGTATTTCTTATTGGTGTGAAAGGCTTAAAAATGGCAAAAATTAAAGTTGCAAATCCAGTTGTTGATATTGATGGCGATGAGATGACGCGCATCATTTGGCAAATGATCAAAGATTATTTGATTTTGCCTTATCTTGATATCAATATTGACTATTATGACCTTTCGGTTGAAAACCGTGATGCAACTGACGACAAAGTAACAATTGATGCCGCACATGCAATCCAAAAACATGGCGTTGGTATTAAATGCGCAACTATTACACCAGACGAAGCGCGCGTTGAAGAATTCAAGCTTAAGAAAATGTGGAAATCGCCAAATGGCACAATCCGCAATATTTTGGGCGGCGTAGTATTCCGTGAACCAATCATTTGCCAAAATGTGCCGCGTTTGGTGCCTGGTTGGACTTCGCCAATCGTGGTTGGCCGCCATGCATTTGGTGATCAATATAAAGCCACCGATTTCAAAGTGCCCGGCAAAGGCAAGTTAACCATCAAATTCACCCCCGAAGACGGCGGCGAGCCTATCGAGCACGAAGTATTTGATTTCCCAAGTGCCGGTATCGCGATGGGCATGTATAACCTCGATGATAGTATTCGCGATTTCGCCCGCGCATCATTTAACTATGGCCTAAAGCGCGGCTGGCCGGTATATCTTTCAACCAAAAACACAATCCTAAAAGCCTATGATGGCCGCTTCAAAGATATTTTCCAAGAAATCTATGACGCAGAGTTTAAGGCTAAATTCCAAGAACTTGGAATAGTATATGAGCACCGCTTAATTGACGATTTGGTAGCATCTGCACTTAAATGGTCTGGAAAATTTATCTGGGCGTGCAAAAATTATGATGGCGACGTTCAATCCGATATGGTGGCGCAAGGTTTCGGCTCGCTGGGCCTAATGACTTCGGTCCTAATGACACCAGATGGCCGCGTCCTAGAGGCAGAGGCGGCGCACGGCACGGTTACCCGCCATTATCGCCAGCATCAAAGAGGCGAAAGCACTTCAACAAATTCAATCGCATCAATCTTTGCTTGGACCGCAGGTCTTGCTCACCGTGCTAAACTAGATGGCAATGATGAGTTGGCGAAATTCTCGGCGACTCTCGAGCGTGTAGTTATCGAAACCGTAGAAAGTGGCTTTATGACCAAAGACCTCGCACTCTTGGTTGGCGATGAGCAAAAATGGTTAACGACTGAGGGATTCCTCAAGAAAGTCGCCGAAAACCTCGAAAGCGCTATGGCGTAAAATTCTCGTCGCACTAGTTGCTCGAAAATTTTTGACATACTTGGGTATGTCAAAAATTTCTCTCACACTATTGCTTAGAGAATTGTGCGCCATGGACTTTAGCAAAATTGTCTCCTGCTACTTCTTTGTTGTTTTCACGCCAAGTTTTGGTCGATTTGCAGCCATAACTTTAAGTCTAAAATTTGGAGGGCAAGATTTTCGTCTTGCCCTCTTATTTTTGCAAATTAGTTCTTGCTTTGTTCTCATGATTGAGTTAGCGTGGCCGTCGAAAGGAAAAGACAATGATAAATTATATTTCAATTGGTGCGAATGATGTCGCACTATCCACCAATTTCTGGGAGGCGGTTCTTACTCCGCTAGGTTATAAAAAGTGTTGGGAAAGCGAAAATGGCGCCGCACTTGCGCCTGATGGTGACTATAATAAAATGGGCTCGGTTTTTATCGGCAAGCCGCACGATAAAGGTATGGCAACTCCATCAAATGGCACAATGCCAGGGTTCTTTTCGCCAAGTCGTGCCGCAGTTGATGCATTTCACGCAGCGGCTCTTGCGAATGGCGGAAGCTGCGAAGGGCCACCAGGGCTTCGTGAAAACTATGGCCCAAATATGTATTTGGCCTATATTCGCGACCCAGTTGGAAATAAATTTTCTGCGCTTTGCACTGCAGCGGAATAAGTAAATTATCGCCTTGAAGCGGCGCTCTTGTCGCGCGCCGCTTTAAACTCCGAGCTTGGTCGCCAGCGCGGCCAGCTTCTGGAGTTGGCGATTTCATTTCCAACCTTATAATAAAGCTGCATGTCTTCTACGGCGCCATCAAGTTTCCAATCTGCGGACCATTCGTCTTCTTGTTGGTGATATCTATCTTTTGTATAGGCATCTCTTGCGGCTTTCCCTGCTGCTTCCCCGCCGATTACCATATCGACACCAGATCCCGCACTAAGCATAGGGACGCCGCGCTTAACTAATGGAAAATGGTCAGAGCGGAAATAATATCCCGCTTCTGGTTTGCTATCGGGTGCAAGGGTTCGGTTTTGCCCGATTGCATGATGCCCCAAAATATCATCAAGGCTTGATTGGCCAAAGCCGCCTACACTAACGTCTTTGGTGCGCCCAAAAATATTTAGCCCATCCATATTCACGCCTGCCGCCGTAGTCTCGAGTGGATAAACAGGATTTGTAGCATAATATTCCGAGCCCAATAGCCCGCTTTCTTCGGCAGTGAATCCAATCATTACAATGCTTCTTTGTGGACGTGGGCCGCGACCATAGGCGCGCGCTATTTCTATCATTGACGCGAGGCCGGTGCCGTTATCAAGTGCGCCATTGAAAATATTATCGCCGGCTGAATTGCTCGCGCCGATACCTAAATGGTCCCAGTGACCAGTATAAAGGACATGTTCGTTTGGTCTTTGGCTGCCGCGCAAGATCCCAATAATATTGTGGGTCGTGATAGTTTCGGTTTTAATGTCAAAGCCGCCATTAAGCGTAACGCCCGAAAGCTCTACTGGCTTAAACTCGCGATTTTGCGCGGCCTTTGAAAGCGCATCAAAATCTAGGCCTGCGCCCTTAAACATGGTGCGCGCCATATCGCCCGACATCCAAGACTCAAGTTTTGGGCTAGCCTTTGAGGGATCCGCTCGAACAATATCGAGCTTGTCGCGGCGATTAGAGTTTTTAACAGTCTCCCAGCCATAGCTCGCGGGTCCGGTATCATGGACAATTATGCAGCCCAAAGCACCGCGCCTTGCAGCCTCTTCAAATTTATAAGTCCAGCGGCCATAATATGTCATGGCTTTGCCGCCAAATGTGTTGTTTTCTGGCGCATAATAATCGGCATCATTAATCAGGACTACGATAATTTTGCCGCGAACATCTATGTCTTTGCCGTCGGTGCCTTTAAAATCGTTCCAATTGCGCTCGGGTGCGGTAATGCCATAGCCGACAAAAACCAAAGGCGCATTATTAAATTCAACCTTGGAAAGCGCGCCGCGCGAAGAAATAGTAATGTCTTCGCTCTCTTTTAAAGGGCGGGTTTCATTGCCAATCTTAAGCGAAAGGCTTGGGTCGATTATGTTGAACTTGCGCAAAAATACTTCTTGGGTCCATTTTCCATTTGGGCCACCTGGGGCGAAGCCTGCCTCGGCTAATTTGCGGCTCATGAAATCGATGGTTTTTGCCTCGGCGCGTGTGCCGACCCCGCGCCCTTCATAGGCATCCGATGAAACTTCGCGCACATCATTTGAAAATCTCTGTGCGCTGAAACTGGGGGTATAGATTGCGCGTGTAGTCGCGCTATGTTTATGGCGCTTTGAGTTTGGATGGGCATCAACCTGCGCGGCTAATACCAATATTCCCAAAGCCGCCAAACTCGCGCCGATAATAAATTGCTTTTTCATGCTTTCCCCCTGATTTTTATACCCAAGACTATAGGCGCAAACGAGAGCCGTGCAAGCACAATCATATACCTGCCTTCACCGCTTCAAGTCCCGCTTCACAATTTTCATCATTTGGTGCGCCGCCTTGGGCAAAGTCTGGCTTTCCGCCGCCGCCTTGGCCGCCCATCGCCGCAACTGCCGCTTTTACTAGATCAACTGCATTCACGCTCTCTATATTTGTGGCCACCGAAATCGCCGCCTTGCCGTCGGATTTGGCAATATAGGCCACAATTCCAGTGCCGATTTGTTGCATCGCCTCATTCACCATTGGCCGCAAATCTTTTGCGCCGACCCCCTCAAGGATACGCGCATCAAGCTTGATGCCATTAATTTCTTCGATTGCCGAAGTAGCACCGCCGCCGCCAAGCGCGAGCTTTTGCTTGGTTTCACCCAATTCTTTTTCAAGGCGCTTTTTATCATTAAGTAGTGCCTCTACTTTGCTCGGGAGTTCTAGAATCGGCGCTTTAATGGTTTCTGCGGCCTCGCGCGCCAAAGCGCCAAATGATTTCAAATAATCAATTGCTGCATCACCGGTCATGGCCTCTATGCGCCGAATTCCTGCGGCGACTGCGCCTTCGGAGACAATTGCAAAAGTGCCAATATCACCAGTTTGTTTGGCATGGGTTCCACCGCAAAGCTCGACCGAATAAGGTTTTGAAGCATCTTCAAGATCGTGCCCCATTGCCAAAACCCGAACTTCGGCGCCATATTTTTCGCCAAAAAGCGCCATTGCGCCGGCCTCGATGGCATCTTCGGGTGTCATAATTTTGGTGGAAATTTCCGTATTCTGGCGAATAATTTGATTGACCAAACTATCAACCCTATCAATTTCCTCGCGCGACATCGCGCCTCCATGGGCAAAGTCAAATCTAAGTCTATCGGCATCTACCATTGAGCCTTTTTGCGCAACATGAGGGCCAAGCACCTGATGCAGCGCTTTATGGAGTAAATGTGTAGCCGAATGGTTTGCCGCAATTTTCTTGCGCCTTTGGGTGTCAATATTTAGCGTTGCGGCCTGCCCAATTGAAATTTCACCCTCGAGCGTACCAATGTGGCAGAATAAACCGCCGGCGCGTTTTTGGGTGTCGGTAACGGTGAAAACCGCGCCATTTTCAAAAACTATGCGGCCGTGATCGCCATTTTGGCCACCGGATTCGCCATAAAACGGCGTTTGGTTAAATATAAGTTCGGCAGTCCCGCCAGAAATTGCCTTTTTGCTCTCGCCATCAGCCACTATCGCCAGCAAATTTGCGCTCGCGTGGGTATTGGCATAGCCCAAAAATTCGGAGCTTCCGATTTCGTCAAATAGGCTAAACCAAATTGCGTCGGTGGCCGATTGGCCGGAGCCTTGCCACGCGGCGCGCGCATCGGCCTTTTGCTTTGCCATAGCTGCATCGAAGCCAGCCATATCAACAGAAATCCCGCGTGCCCGTAATACATCTTGGGTTAGGTCAACTGGAAAGCCATAAGTGTCATAAAGGCTAAAAGCGGTTTCGCCCTTTAGGGTTTGCCCTGCCGAAAGGCCCGATGACGCATCGTCCAAAAGTGCGAGACCGCGCCCTAAGGTGCGACGGAAACGAACTTCTTCTTGCTCTAAAGTGGCGCTAATAAATGCCTCAGCGCGGCGTAGTTCAGGATAGGCCGAACCCATCTCGGAAACCAAAGTTGGCACAAGGCGGTGCATCAATGGTTCTTTCGCCCCTAAAATATGTGCATGTCGCATGGCGCGGCGCATTATTCGGCGCAAGACATAGCCGCGACCTTCATTAGATGGGGTTACGCCGTCAGCTATCAAGAATGAAGTCGCCCGCAAATGGTCGGCAATAACGCGGTGGCTCGGTATTTTATCGCCAATCGCTTTGGTGTTAGTTAGGTTTTCAGAAGCGCCAATTAAAGCCTTGAATAGATCAATCTCGTAGTTTTCGTGCACGCCTTGCAAGA
>CAYTWK010000080.1:0-8039 GCA_964442095.1 uncultured Caulobacteraceae bacterium
AAAATGGTTTGTTTTAGTATGCCTTTTGGATAAAACCCCCATGAAAATAAATTCTATGGCACATAGTGCCAGAAAAATAGGTGACGATATGGCCGAACAAATGTTAAAATTCACAGACAAGGCGCAAGAAATGCCGCAAAAGCGCCCGGCCGATGTGCGCTCAAAAGACTTTCTTGAGATTTATGGCGAGTTTATTTTACAAAAAGCTGAGGAGCAGGCATCGCGCTGCTCACAATGCGGCGTCCCATTTTGTCAGTCCGCATGTCCCCTTCAAAACAATATACCTGATTGGCTCAAACTTGCTGCGACTGGCCGCCTAGAAGAAGCATATCAAATTTCATCACAAACCAATCCGCTTCCTGAAATTTGTGGCCGCATTTGTCCGCAAGACAGACTTTGTGAAGGAAATTGCGTAATTGAGCAATCAACCCATGGCGCAGTTACTATTGGTGCAATCGAAAGATTTATTACCGAAACCGCTTTTGAAAATAATTGGGTTCAGCCATTAAAAGCTAAAAAGGAACGCAGCCAAAGCATAGGCATTATCGGATTGGGACCAGCAGGGATTGCGGCAGCGCAATGGCTTTTGGGTGAGGGTTATAATATAACCATATATGATCGCTATGATAGGGGCGGTGGCCTTTTGGTCTATGGTATCCCCAGTTTTAAACTTGAGAAGGATTCTGTTCTTCGCCGCATTGACGAACTTGTCGCGGCCGGTGCAATTATTAAATACAACCAAGATATTGGCAATAATGTTTCATTCGAAAAAATCCGCAAAGCCCATGATGCAGTTTTAATCGCAACTGGCGTTTATAAAGCGCGCGAACTTGATAGTGAAAACGATAAGATTATCAAAGCTTTGCCATATTTAACCACTTCAAACAAAATCGGCTTTGGCGATAAAATTGAGGAATATGAAAATGGCCTACATAACGCCAAAGACAAAGATGTAGTTGTTGTTGGTGGCGGCGATACCGCAATGGATTGTGTCCGCACCGCAGTCCGCCAAGGTGCAAAATCCGTAACTTGCCTTTATCGGCGCGACAAAAAGAATATGCCTGGATCTTTGCGTGAAGTGCAAAATGCCGAGGATGAGGGTGTGGTTTTCAATTGGCTTTGTGCACCAAAGCAAGTTTTACCAGATGGCATAGAAATTGTAAAAATGCGCCTAAAAGAAGCGGGCATTGATGGTCGTCAAGATATTGAAGAAATAGAAAATTCAAATTCGACGATAAAAGCCGATATGATTATTGCTGCACTAGGTTTTGAGCCAGAGGAATTGCCAAAACTATTCGGTGTCCCCGAGCTTCAAACCACGAAATGGGGCACTATTAGAATTGATTCACGTAACGGCCAAACAAATCTAGAGGGTGTTTTTGCCGCCGGTGATATTGTGCGCGGCGCTTCCTTAGTGGTTTGGGCACTGAAGGACGGATTAGAAGCCGCCGAACATATTCACAATTATATCCAAACAAAACAAAATAATTCTAAATCTGAGGCCGCATAATTATGGCGAAAAAATTTCCAAACTCAAATGTTTCCCAAGAAAGTCAGCATTATGAGAAAATGCGCGAAAAACTAATGGCGGCCCATGCCTATAATCCCGAGGATGAGAAAGATTCTTGCGGTGTAGGTCTTGTTGTTGCCCTTGATTCTGTTCCGCGCCGCGAAATCGTAACTATGGCTTTAAAGGCGCTTAAAAATGTTTGGCATAGGGGCGCGGTCGATGCCGATGGAAAAACTGGCGATGGCGCGGGTATAAGAATTGATGTGCCACAAGCTTTTTTTCGCGAACAAGTAGAGTTAACTGGCCACAATCCCGGGCCAGAGCCAATTTGCGTTGGTCAGATATTTTTGCCTCGTATAGATTTTGGAGCCCAAGAACGTGCACGGACAATTGTTGAAAGCGAGGTTTTGCGCTCGGGCTTCACGCTTCATGGTTGGCGCCAAGTTCCTGTTGATATTTCCGTAATCGGCCAAAAGGCAAATGATACACGCCCTGAAATTGAACAAATTCTATTTTATGATCCACAAAACCGGGAGCCCAAAGAGGTTGAACGCGCCTTGTATCTATGCCGCCGCCGCATTGAAAAACAAGCTTTAGAACAAAATCTTTTAGATTTTTACATTTGCTCGTTTTCGTCAAAGTCTGTGATCTATAAAGGCATGTTCTTGGCAGAACATATTGATGAATTTTATCCAGACTTACGCGATGAGAGATTTGTTTCTAGTGTTGCGATTTATCACCAAAGATATTCAACAAATACTTTCCCACAATGGCGCCTAGCGCAGCCGTTTCGTATGCTTGCCCATAATGGCGAAATCAACACTATAAAGGGCAATGTCAATTGGATGAAAAGCCACCAAATTCGCATGGCGACCCATGTTTTTGGAGAGCAAAGAGCCGATATTAAACCAATTATCCAACCGGGGTCTTCGGATAGTGCGGCACTTGATGCGGCGTGCGAAATATTGGTGCGTGCGGGCCGCTCTGCCCCAATGGCAAAAGCGCTTTTGGTTCCCGAAGCATGGGCAAAGCATGAAAACACAATGAAACCCAGCCACCGCGCGCTTTATGCATATTGCAATGCCGTAATGGAGCCATGGGACGGCCCTGCCGCTTTGGCAATTTTTGACGGACGTTGGGCGGTCGCTGGGCTTGATAGAAACGGCCTAAGGCCACTTCGCTATTCTATTACTGATGACAATATTTTGGCGGTCGGTTCAGAAACCGGAATGTGCCCGCTTGAGAATAAAACCATAAGCGAGCATGGTGCACTTGGCCCCGGCGAGATGATTGCTTTTGATACAATAAAGAAGAAGCTATATCGTCATGAGGCGATAGTCGATAAATTAGCCGAAACCCATCCATATGAAGAATGGCTTGAAAACGTCCTTGAGCTCGAGCCTATGCTTGGTCCGGGTGAGGAGCCGCAATTATTTGAACGCAGCGAATTATTAAAGCGGCAAATCGGCGCTGGCCTTAGCTTTGAAGAATTAGAACTAATTCTTGCGCCAATGGCAGAGGAAGCAAAGGAAGCGATAGGCTCTATGGGCGATGATAGTCCTTTGGCCGTGCTTTCAAATTCTTATCGTCCTTTGTCGCATTATTTCAAACAAAACTTTTCGCAAGTTACCAATCCGCCGATTGATCCATTACGCGAAGAACGCGTCATGAGCCTAAAGACGCGATTTAAGAATCTTGGGAATATTCTAGCAGAAGATAAAACCCAACAAGACGTCTATGTCCTTGAAAGCCCCGTCTTAATGACGGGAATGTATATTCGAATGTTGCCGCTATTGGGTGATAGCGTTGCATTAATTGATTGCTGCTTTGAAAAGCCAGCCGATGAAAAAGCCGCAAGCATTGCCCTACGCGAAGCATTAGATAGAATAATAGCAGCAGCAGAAGATGCAGTCCGCGCCGGCAAAAGTCAGATTATTTTGACCGATGAAAAACAAAGTGAAACGCAAATGCCGGTGCCTATGATATTGGCGACGGGTGGCGTTCATGCCCATTTGGTCGCAAAAGGCCTACGCTCTTATTGCTCTATAATTGTTCGTTCTGCAGAATGCGTTGATACACATTATTTTGCGGTTTTGGTTGGCGTTGGCGCAACATGCGTCAATGCGTATCTTGCACAAGATAGTATCTTTGATCGTCACGCGCGCGGCCTTTTGGGCAATCTTACAATAGGTCAAGCTTGCCTTAATTATAAAAAGGCAATCGAAGCAGGCTTGATGAAAATCCTATCCAAAATGGGTATTTCGGTGATTGCCTCTTATCGCGGCGGCTATAATTTTGAAGCACTTGGATTATCGCGCGCGCTTGTTAGCCAATATTTCCCCGGAATGTCTTCTAGGGTATCAGGAATTGGGCTATCAGGGATTGCAAAGAAATGCTTTGACCTTCACACCAAAGCTTGGGAAGGCAATAGAAAGGTCCTCCCGATTGGTGGGCTTTATCGCGCCAGAGCCCAAGGCGAGATCCATGCGCTTGAGGCCAAGCAAATTCATCTTTTGCAATCTGCTGTTACCCAAGGCTCTTATCCACTCTTTAAAAAATATTCGCAGAGCCTCGAGGGACGAGACCCTATCCAAATTAGAGATCTTTTGGATTTCAAGCCCAAATTAAAACCAGCACCGCTTGAAGAAGTTGAAAGCGTCAATGAAATCAGAAAGCGGTTTTTAACACCCGGTATGTCATTAGGCGCACTAAGCCCAGAAGCGCACGGCACATTGAATATTGCTATGAATCGCATCGGGGCAAAGTCGGTATCCGGTGAAGGCGGTGAAGATAGGGCACGGTATAAGCCTTTACCCAATGGTGACAATCCAAATAGCGCGGTAAAGCAAATTGCCTCGGGCCGCTTTGGTGTGACCGCGGAATATTTAAACGAGTGCCGCGAAATTGAAATCAAAGTCGCGCAAGGTGCAAAGCCTGGCGAAGGTGGTCAATTACCTGGTTTTAAAGTAACTGAAATGATTGCGCGCCTTCGGCATGCCACACCTGGCGTTATGCTTATTTCGCCGCCGCCGCACCATGATATTTACTCAATCGAAGATTTGGCGCAGCTTATTTATGACCTTAAGCAAATAAACCCAATTGCCAAAGTGTGCGTTAAATTGGTTGCTCAATCTGGCGTCGGCACGGTTGCGGCGGGTGTCGCCAAAGCAAAGGCAGATATTATATTAATTGCTGGTTCTAATGGCGGCACTGGTGCAAGTCCACAAACTTCGATTAAATATGCTGGAATTCCGTGGGAAATTGGCCTTGCTGAGGCGCATCAGATTCTAACATTAAATAATCTGCGGCAGAACACATTATTGCGCACAGATGGCGGCCTCAGGACCGGTCGCGATATTGTTATTGCGGCAATGTTGGGTGCTGAGGAATTTGGAATTGGGACTGCATCTTTGGTTGCAATGGGCTGCATTATGGTGCGGCAGTGCCATTCAAATACTTGCCCTGTTGGGGTCTGCACGCAAGACGAAGCACTTCGCGCAAAATTCACTGGAAGCCCTGAAAAAGTAATAAATCTAATGAGCTTTATTGCCGAGGAAGTGCGCGAAATATTAGCTTCACTTGGCTTTAGAGCTCTGCATGAAATAATCGGACGCACTGATTTATTAACCCAGATTAGCCGCGGTGGTGAAAATGTCGATGACCTTGATCTAAACCCATTAATGGTTCGAGTTGAAGGCTTTAATCCACTTGATTTCTCAAAGCCAAAGCCGCGCATCGAAGTTCCAGAAACTCTTGATAATCAAATATTGCGCGACGCAGAGCCATTTTTTGCGCGCGGCGAGAAAATGCAAGTTGCATATCGTGTTCGCAACGTTCAAAGAGCAATCGGCACCAGAGCAAGCTCGGAAATTGTGCGCAAATTTGGCATGGACGCAATTGAAGAAGGTCGCCTGACTTTAAAACTAGAGGGTTCATGTGGGCAATCTCTGGGTGCCTTTGCCGTCAAAGGCATAACAATTGATGTTGTAGGCGATGCCAATGATTATGTTGGAAAGGGTCTCTCTGGCGCAACCATCATGCTCCGCCCGAGCCGCTCGTCTGGCCTCAAGCCACACACGAATGCAATTATTGGCAATACGTGTTTATATGGCGCAACTAGCGGTAAATTATTCGCCTCTGGTCTTGCGGGCGAAAGGTTTGCAGTTAGAAACTCGGGCGCTATTGCTGTAGTCGAAGGAATTGGCGCAAATGGCCTTGAATATATGACGGGCGGTATGGTTGCGATTCTTGGTAAAATCGGTGGCAATTTTGGCGCAGGTATGACGGGTGGGATGGCCTTTGTCTGGGACAGGCAAAATACACTACCAAACCTAACTAATCCTGATGCAATTATTTGGCAAAGAGTTGAAACTGAATATTGGCGCAGTCAATTATTGAGTTTGATTGAAGCGCATGTTTTAGCAACAAATTCACCGATCGGGCGCGAAATTCTCGATAATTTCGAAAGCGAAATTGATAATTTCTGGCAAATCGTCCCGAAAGAAATGATTTCAAGACTGGAGCACCCTGTTCGCCAATTGGCCGCCGAATAAATACAACACTGAATTAGGGCGATTAAATTTGCACTATTGTTTTTGTGTGCTAATTGAGCGCGAATGAATGATAACGATAATAATAACGGCAAACTAATATTTGGCTTTACATTTGAAAAATGGATGCGGGAGGTTTTCCTAACGCTGGTTTTGGCATGGCCTATTATTCTTTCAAACGTTTCACAAATGCTAATCCATGCAACAGATGTTTTCCTTTTGGGTCATGTCGGGCCAGATGCTTTAGCAGCATCGGCAATAGGTGTTGGCATTATTTCTGTGCCTTTGGTGTTTGGCATGGGTCTAATTGCGGCGACATCACCATTAATTTCCCAAGAGCTAGGGCGAAAGCCACATAGTGTTCGTGATGTTAGGCGCACCGTGCGCGCCGCTTTATGGACATCCCTAATTTTTACCGTTCCAATTATGATACCGCTTTGGTTTGTTGGCGATATTATGCGTTTCGCCGGACAGAGTGAGCGCCTAGCCCGTGACACGGAAATTTTTGTGCGCGCGTTTGAGTTTGCAATTCTCCCTGCGCTTTTGGCCTATAGTTTGCGCCTTTTTATCACAGCTCTCCATCGGCCTATGTGGGCCTTAATCATTAATAGCCTAAGCGTTGGTTTCAATGCATTTATAAACTACGGGCTGATTTTTGGCAATTTCGGCCTTCCTGAGCTTGGCCTATTGGGCGCAGGGATAGGTAGCGCAATTACCAGCCTATTCACCCTTATTGCAATGATATTTGTGGTAAGTTTCGATAGAAAAATAAAGCGTTATAGAATACTGGGCCGCTTTTGGCGCAATGATTTTTCAAGACTTAAAAAGATGTGGCAAATCGGCTTGCCGATCGGGCTTCATTGGGGCTTTGAGGTCAGTGTCTTTGCCGCGGCAGTTTTTCTTATGGGTTATATAAACACATTTTCTGTTGCTGCACATTCAATTGCACTGCAAATTGCCGCCATTACCTTCATGGTTCCAATGGGGCTTTCGCAAGCGGCAACTATACGCGTCGGCAATGCATTTGGTGCACGCGATAATGCTGGTGTCGGAATTGCTGGCTGGTCCGCCTTTATTGTAGCGATCGGATTTATGATGTTTACGGCGGCGATAATGTGGATATTTCCCAAACAATTGGCAAGCATATTTATAGAGCAAGGCACTGAAAGCGCGGCAATTGTCATAGCTTTGGCAATTGGCTTTATGAAGATTGCCGCGATTTTTCAAATTGCTGATGGCGCACAAGTTGTTATGGGTGGAATGTTGCGCGGCCTTAATGATACCAAAGTTCCAATGATTTACGCTGGTATTGGCTATTGGGTATTTGGCATTGGTATTGGCACATTCTTGGCATTTATTGCAAAACTAGAAGGCATAGGAATCTGGATTGGTCTGGCATCGGGGCTTGCAATTGTCGCCATATTGCTAATAAATCGATGGACAAATCGCGCAAAGCTAGGCCTCATGCGCGCCTAATTGCAAAGGGAAAAAATGTATAATATTGCAAAAGAAACTATGGCTTCGCGGGCGCGAAGGCTTTCATCTTCTTATAATGTCATAAAGCCTGAAGGCAATGGTCCTTTCCCAACAATTATTATGGTGCACGGTTGCGGCCGCGCTGACAGACCGCAAGAAGAATATGCAAAAGCGGCTCAGAAAGAGGGTTTCGCCTCAATAATAATTGATAGTTTCGCGCCAAGAAAAATAAGCCGCATAGAGGCAGCCACCGCTGTTTGCACTGGCATTCAGCTTTGGGGGCGCGAACGCGCGGGCGATCTAGCAGCGGCTATTTATTGGGCGAGCACTCAAGAATGGGCGGATATGGATAATATACATGCACTTGGTTGGTCGCACGGTGGCTGGACCATTATGGACGGACTGGCACTTGAAAATAGGATTGGCGAATACGCAAAGATTAGCGATTGTCCAGAAAATCCTTTTGAAGCTTTAAAGAGCGCATTTTTGGTATATCCTTGGTG
>CAYTWK010000081.1:0-7838 GCA_964442095.1 uncultured Caulobacteraceae bacterium
TATAATCATAAGTTTCATATGGCGTTGTTGGCGATGAATAGCCAAAGCGCATAATTTGTGTATCAAATTCGAAGCCGCCGATTAAATCAATATCATATGTTTCTTCGGGGAATGAAATTGAATGTTCGGTGCCGCTCTCTAGCTCTCTAACAACAATACGCGGCAAGGCATCAAACATTTCTTCGCGCACTAAATAGTCTTTATACAAAGTAAAACCATTTATAAGTGTGCCACTATTATGGGGGACATAATCGACCCATTTTGATTTTTGCGGCTCGGTAGTTTTGGTGCGCATGATTTTATAATCTTTTGCGCCATCCTTATTGGTTCTGAAATAGAAATATTCGCCGTGATGATCTGGTGAATATTCAAAATCCTTGAGGCGTTTGGCAATAAGTTTTGGCGCGCTTGTTGGCGCAGACAGCGGGATAAAGCGACACTCTGAATTATCAGATGCACTAGAGACTAGGAAAATATATTCGCCGGACGAACTTTCACCAATTCCCAGAAAATAGGCGGGATCTTTTTCTTCAAATACTAAAACATCTGTTCTTGGGTCAGAGCCTACTATATGGCGCATTACTTTTGTTGGACGAACGTTTTCATCATTTTTAACATAAAAACATGTGCGATTGTCTTTGGCCCAAACTAATTCACCAGTTGCGTCAGTTATTTTATAGGGCAGGTCTTGGCCATTTGCGGCAATTCGAAAGCGAATATCGGTATTGCGCGCGCCTTCATAATCTACGGCATAGGCAATAAAATCTTGGGCTTTGTTGTGGTTCCAATCGATAAGGCGCCAATATGGTTTCCCTTTGGCCTCTTTATCGCCATCAATTATAATTTGCTCTGGGCCATTTGGGGCTTTGGTCGCGCTATCAATTGGCGTGCGAACAATTATTGGAAACTGGCCTCCTTCGCGGAATCTTCTAAAATAGGCAAAATTGCCGTCAGGGCTTGGGGGCGTTGAATCGTCTTCTTTAATGCGGCCGCGCATTTCCTTGACCAAGGCCTCACGCAAATCTTTGGTTGGGTTAAGTAACATAGCCTCGGTGTAGGAATTTTCGGCGACCAAATGCTCGCGAATATCTTTACTTAGCTTGGATGGGTCATTTAAGACTTCTTGCCATTTTTCATCGCGAAGCCAGCCATAATCATCTTGGCGCGTGCGACCTAATTGGGTGATAGTTTTTGGGGTCTTGCGCGCAATTGGCGGAACCGGCTTTTGGGTCATATTTTGGGAATTGCCTTGTGAGTTAAAAAGAAATGCATTGGTCGAAATTGCCATAGTAAGGATGGCACCATTTTTGAGGATATTGCGGCGGTTCATTTGGTTTCTCCGTTTGCGTAAACCTTGTCCTATAAATTGGTATTTGGTCAAGTGACAAATCCATAAATTGCCAAATCAAAATTTTTCAATTAGCGTTAATTAATGCCTAATTTTCTAAAAGATTGCCCGAATGAACCAAATTTTTGAAACCTATCAAAATCTGCCTGAGCCATTATTCTGGGGCTTTGGTGCTTTGTTCGCTATCCTCGCGGCTGGCTCAATTGCGGCGCGTATTTTGCCAAAAAAGGAAGGTAAGTTCGGCGATTTGGGCCCAAGAATGAAATCTTGGTGGGTTATTGTTATAGTTTTGGTGGCCGCTCTGTTTTTGGGCAAGCTACCATTTATTCTTCTTTTTGCTTTGGTTTCGTTTTTGGCACTTAAAGAATATTTATCACTCGCGCCAACCCGTAAAGAAGATAGGCCGATAATTTTAATGGCTTATGGCGCGATTATTGTTGCCTATTGGGCGATTGCGGCGGATGAATATCCATTTTTCCTAACCCTTGTGCCAGTATATTTGTTTTTGGGACTTGCGCTTTTGATGGCTTGGATTGGCCGCACCGAAGGGTTTTTGGCAACTGTTGGAATCATTTATTGGGGTGTCGTAGTATGCGTTACCAATCTTGGCTATATCGCGCTTTTAACCCAAGTCCCCGAGGCTGAATTACCCGCGACTGGCACGATTGGTTTGGTATTTTTTCTATTGGTCGCCACCGAAATTAATGATGTCGCCCAATATATCTGGGGTAAGAGCTTTGGTAAACACAAAATAACGCCCAATGTAAGCCCAAATAAAACTTGGGAAGGGGCAATTGGCGGCTTTCTTACGACTTTTGCCCTTATTTGGTTTTTAGGTCCGATTTTCACGCCGCTTTCTGGGTTTCCACTTGCACTTTTGGGAGTGTTATTGCCAATCGCGGGATTTGGCGGTGACATAACCATGAGCGCAATCAAAAGAGATTTGGGGGTAAAGGACACATCAAACGCACTTCCTGGGCATGGTGGAATCCTCGATAGGGTTGATAGCTTAACCTTCACGGCGCCAATATATTTTCATTTTTTGGCCTATTTCGCTTTAGAAAAGTTTTAGTGCTTTAATTAATGGTCTCTATCTCGCCCGCGATTTGATCCATAAACTGCGCCATTTCGATGTCACGCTCGCTAACGCCATCGACATCATGGGTAGTTAGCATAACCACAACAGCATTATAGCAATTAAACCATTCGGGGTGGTGATCCATGATTTGTGCCTTAATTGCGCAGCGGGTCATAAAGGCAAAAGCATCGCCGAAATCTTTAAACTTAAACTCTCGGACAATCGCCTCGCGGCCATCCATTTTTGCCCACATAGGTAGGTCTTTTAGGACTGCATCAATTTCAAGCTTGGATATTTGTTCCATTTAAAACCTCTAAGGCGCTATGCCTAACTTCATTTGATACAAGTCTCAATATTAAGGTGCACTTGGCAACTCCATAACAAACCTTGCCCCGAGGATTTTGCCATTTCTTTCTCGGTTTTCGGCATAAAGCTTGCCGTCATGGCTTTCTGCTATTTGGCGCGCAATGGCAAGGCCAAGGCCGGAATGCTGGCCAAATTCGGCTTGGCCATCTTGATGGCTTCCGGCCTCAATTTTTGGTCTTTGAGTGTAAAATCTCTCAAACACTCTCTCCAAAGCTTCTTTTGGAATTCCACTACCTTGATCGTCGATAAATATCCTTATGACATTGGAATATAGTTTTGCACTAATTCCAATTTGTGAATTAGCCGGCGAGAATGAAACCGCATTGTCTAATAGGTTTATGATAATCCGGCTAAGCGCTTCCTCGCGTGCAACTACCCATAATTTATCACCTTCGGGAACATTGAGGATTATTTTTATATTATATTTCTCAACCATCGCTTTGTATGTGTCGGCAAAAGACTTTAGCAATTCTGTTATGCTTATTCGCTTACGGCTTTGCCTTGCTAGTTCGGCATCAAGCCTTGAAGCATTTGATATATCGGTTACTAGTCTATCAACCCTATCGATATCGCCCATAATCATGGTTTCTAATTTTTTTCTTTGCTCTGGTTTTAGGTCAGATTGCAACAATTCCGCGGCATTTCGAATTGCAGCTAATGGGTTTTTTATCTCATGAGCAACATCGGCGGCAAAGCTTTCATTGGCATCGATACGCTCGTATAGGCTTGTGGTCATAACCGAAAGTGCCTCGGAAAGTTCGCCAATTTCATCGGCTCTGCTTGATAAATCCTGCTCGCTTAATACGGGTGCTTTTCCAAGGCTAACCATATCAGCGGCTATCGCAAGGCGGCGTAGTGGCCTTGCGATTGACCATGACAGAGCACCAGCGACAACTAGGTTCGCCAAAAGCGCAGCGCCAATGAACGGCACCAAAGCCCATCTTTCGCGCGCAATTATTTGCGATACATCATCGCTTTCTAAAGTTAATACGCCAACCACTGCCTTTACTCTTTGTAGCGGAACCGAAACGGAAACTACGCGCTCTCCATTTTCGTCAATACGCTCTTGCGAAATAGTATTTCCGGTAAGCGCATCGCTTACCTCCTTATCAAGTGCAGCCTTAGAATCTGAAATGCTCCCGCTCGCAATCACACGCGCTTTATTAAGGGTTTCTCCAGCCGCTTTTTTGACGTCGGGCAAACTATCAAGGGGAGGTAATTCGCGCACATTAATTTCGTCATATAAATCGTTGCTATCTGCGATAAGTTTCTTATCCGCTGAATAAAGGCGAAGACGAGCATTTGGCGCGCGAAATAAACGCCTTAGAACGGTTCGCGCACGTTCTTCGTCTAATTGTGGTACGGGTTCGCCAATTACCGCTGCCTCTGCCAAAACACTTGCGATAGTAAGTCCTTGCGCTTTTAAAGCATCAGAGCGCGCTTCGGTAAGTCCGGTTCTCAATTCATTGAAAATCAATGCCCCAATAACTAAAACCACCAATCCGACAAAAGAGCCTATAAAGATAATGCCGGCAATTCCACCACGCCTGCGCTTGCGCCGTAGTTTTAGGTCAATCTGCCTTGTGGTGCCAAACGCAAGATGGTTTTGTTTTGGGTTTAACAATTTCAACTCTCATTATAGCGATAACCAACGCCATAAAGAGTTTCGATCTTCTCGAAGTCCTTGTCAATTTCGCGGAATTTTTTGCGAATTCTTTTTACGTGACTATCAATGGTTCTATCATCGACATAGACGCTATCATCATAAGCCGCGTCCATCAAATTATCGCGCGATTTTACAAACCCTGGACGACTAGCTAGCGCGTTTAACAAAAGAAATTCTGTAACCGTAAGGCGAACATTTTTTCCCTTCCAAGCACACACGTGGCGATTAGAATCTAGGGTCAAATGGCCACGCGTCACGACTTTTTTATCACCTTCTTTTGGCGCGGCATCAATTCCATTTTCGCCCCTTGCACGTCGTAAAACGGCCTTTACTCGCTCTGATAAAAGCCTTGAAGAAAAGGGCTTGCGAATATAATCGTCGGCACCTACCGAAAGGCCAACAACTTCATCAATCTCATCGTCCTTTGAGGTCAAGAAAATAACCGGCACATCAGAAGATTCGCGAAGGCGGCGCAGTAATTCAAACCCATCCATACGCGGCATTTTAATGTCAAGAATTGCGACATCAGGTGGGCTATGTGTCAGTGCGGAAAGCGCTTCGGCGCCATCGCGATATGAAATTGTGTCATATCCTTCGTTTTGAAAGAGGATTTCTAGGCTAGTGCGAATGCTTTCGTCGTCATCTACAAGTGCTATTTTGGTCATTATTCTATCTTAATTCAAATATTGGATAAATGGAAGGGTTGTAATAGCTTACGTTTTCGCTAGACCAATTTATAAAGGCCGAATTAAGGCCATAAAGCGGCAATATTTTGTAATTTATTTTCGCGCCTTTATAGCGATCTGAAGAAGCCTTTGAAATTCGGTATCGCGATCGAGCGACATTAAAATAGAATCAGCAACTAAACGGCCATCACTAACATCTGATGGGAAATGCACACCACAAACTATGCGGCTGTAACCATAATCAATGCCGCGCCCCAAGATTTCACTTGTTTTCTCAGGATAAATTCGTGCTAAAATCTGCGCTGAAAGCCAACCCCAAGACGCGTGTCCAGATGGGTAGCTGGAACCATTTGGCGCTTTATCAATGCAAATTTTAATGTCACTGGCCACCAAAAAGGGTCTTTGGCGCGGGAAATTTTCTTTTGCATTATTGCTATTGCGCGCCATTTGCCGCCCAGCATAGGTCCAAACCGCAAGAATCTCAGGCTTTTGCGCGGCGCTCAGTTCTGGTCCGATTATCGGGCCATAAATGGCGAATGCATCAATATCATTGTCGAGGGCAGCTTGGCGAACTCTTTGTTCGCCGGCGGATTTTTGAATATTGCGCACCATTTCTAATTCGAGTGCTTGATTATTGGATGTGCTTTCCGGTGGCCCTTTTAGGATTGTTCGCCAGTCATATTGGATATCCGAAGTCGGCCTAACCGCGGCTCTTGTGACGTTCGCATAATCGTCAATTTTTTGTATACTTGCGCAGGCGGCGAACCAAGGTAACAGCAACAAAGAGAGTATTTGTTTGCTTAGCTTGCTTTTTTCAACTTTCATATTGCATCTCTTTCAACCACAAGCGCTTTACCTCAATCTCAATGAACTAACGATTGCAAAATGATCCGACGGGTATTTGCCATCATATAGTTTTGTAATGGTCTCATGGCTTCTTACGGAGAAATCTTGGCTAACAAATATATAGTCAATCTTATTGCCCGGCTGCACGTCGGCCCCAAATCCATTAAAGCTTATATCGCCACCTTTTGGTAAACTGTCGCTAATAATTGCGGCATCCAAAAGCGAACTTGATAAAACACGATAGCCGTCAAATCCGGGTCTGTCATTAAAATCACCGGTTAGAATCAAAGGCTCATTGCCAATTTTCCTTACTTCATCGGTTATTAGCCGCGCTGAATTAAGGCGGGCAACTTTTCCAATATGATCAAAATGGGAATTAAAAAAATTCACAATCTTACCGGTTTTTAAATCACGCAATTTCACTTTGGTCAGCGTCCTTTTAAAGCGCGCATCCCAACCTAGTGAAACTTGATATGGCGTGGGTGAGAGATGAATGGTCTCCTTTGCTTCAATCCTAAACCTCGATTTATCGACAAGGATAGCGTTCATCTCGCCTGTGCCGCCATCGTCGCGCCCAATTCCATACCATTCATAGTCAGACAGCAAATTGGCCAAGTCCAACACTTGGAACTTCTCCGCCTCTTGGAGTCCTATTAGCTGTGGCTTCGCATCGCGAATTATCTGGGCGACTAGGGTCTTTCGTTTTGACCAATGATTTATACTATCTATCGGTTCGCAATAACCGCAGCGAATATTATAGCTCATGACCTTAATTATGGGCGCATGTTCCCTATAGCTCGCGCAAGCAGCAATAAATAGACCAAAGGCGATTATTAGCGCTCTTCTTATATATTTCATTTCCTCCACCCTTTTTGGGCACACTATAACTAAAATTGACATTAGCAACTTAGATTTCAGCGCAAAAATTCTCATGCAGATTTAAAATCGTTCTGAAACGATATTTTGAATATTGAAATACTTCTATGCCGCCCTTGTTGCTATGTCCATATTCGACGTATAGATACTAGATTAAATGTTCTTGTTTTGTTCTTAATGAAGTAAATGCACCTATGCCAGTTTTAAGCAAGTTTAGCCAAAATTTTCAATTGATCATCGGCAATGTCTCGTAAAATTATGGTGCTTGTCAAAAGCACAAACATATTGACCGAAGTGAAAATTACAGCTTTAAGTTGTGCATGATGAAGAATGGATTAAATTTAAGGGACCGTGACGAGGAAAAAATATGAATATTCTGCAATCGATTGGTCAAATTACTCTATGCGAACTTAGGGATTGTAGCTCCCTGGAAAAGCTCAACAGTATGATTTTAAAGCTTGCTGCTAGTCTTGGTGCAGATTTTTTCCAATTTATTCCGGGACCAGCTAATCCCCTTGAAGACTCCAATTATTTGCTCGAAATTGGAAATTTTTCCCCTGAATTGCGCGATTATTATAAAGTTGAGACAAATTGCCTAAAAGATCCGTGTTTTACTGCGGCGCTGGACAATGCATCGCCGATTAGGTGGCGCGCGGTTTTTATGGAATGCCGAAGCTCTATCCAACGCGAATTTATCGGCTTTTTGCGGTTAAAAGGTCTAGTAGATGGTATTAGTGTTCCAATTTATGGGCCAAATGGTTGCGCCGCAGTTCTAATATTCGCTAGTTCTCGTATAATGCAAAAATCTTTTGACGACCTCGATTCTTTGAGCGTCATTGCGGTTGCTTTGATGCAAAGAGTAAAGCGAATTTTGGCTGCGGATCTTATCCCAAAATCAAATATTGGTTTGCTTACCCAAAGAGAAATCGAATGTCTTAAATGGGTTCTTGATGGCAAAACAAATTGGGACAT
>CAYTWK010000082.1:0-7747 GCA_964442095.1 uncultured Caulobacteraceae bacterium
TACTTTTTGGCCAAGTTCAAATTTCATGCCCTGTTTCGTCAAAGTTCTTTGCAATTGTTTGGCAATTTCGCCATCAATCCCTGGAGTAATTCTATCAAGGAATTCGATAACAGTAACTTCGGCACCAAGCCTGCGCCAAACTGAGCCTAATTCTAGGCCTATAATACCAGCGCCGATAACCACCATTGATTTTGGCACTTTTGAAAGTTTTAAGGCACCGGTTGAAGATATTATTTTTTCTTCATCGATTGTAATATTTGGCAAAGGCATAACCTCAGAGCCAGTTGCAATAACGATATTCTTGGCTTCCAATTCTTGAGGCTCGTCGCCAGAAACCGATACTTTGCCCGCGCCAGTGATTTTGCCAGTGCCTTTGATATAGGTCACTTTGTTTTTCTTCATCAAAAACTCAATACCCTTAGTTAGGCCATCGACGGTTTCGTCTTTGCTTTTCATCATTTGTGCAAGATTGAGCTTTAGACCCGATACTTCAACGCCTAAATCCTTATAGTGTGCGCCCGCGTTTTCATAGGCTTCGGAGGAGTGCAAAAGCGCCTTTGATGGTATACAGCCGACATTCAAACAAGTGCCGCCCAAAGTTCCGCGTTTTTCAATAATGGCAGTTTTTAAACCCAATTGGCCCGCGCGGATTGCGCAATTATAGCCGCCTGGGCCACCACCAATTATTACAACATCAAAACTCTCGGCCATTACCTACTCCTGCAAATAAAATATTCGCACTCCATAGACTTAATTGGTTAAAATTGCAGCAAAGATTTCAGTGATTAGGTCTAAAATCTATATCCCTTTCCCAAGCGCGCCCCCTTCGCCCCTGCAGGTTTATTTTTTCGCGGAAAAATAGTCCCCCAGACTATTTTTTAATGTCCGCGAAAAATCCCCCAAAGGGGGAAGAGTTAAATGCGTGCAAAAGCAAAAAAGCGCGAACTCGAAAGTTCGCGCCTAATTTATAATTTGTAATTTTTTACCCGCCCTCAAGCAGCGAAGCGGTAGGGCAAATATAAAGCCCTCAAGCAGCGAAGCGTTAGGGCAACCAAAATTGCTTATCTCGCAGGCAGGCCTTTGGCGAGATTTGCGCATTGTGCGACCCAGTTTTCGCGGTAAACGCGCGACCCAAAGTTTGGAATATTATTCGCAAGCCAAGCAAGCTCAGCAGGGCCCATAGACGCGATTTGCGCAAAGGTATGAATGCCATTTGCATGGAGCCATTCATTATTCTTTGGTCCAACGCCATCAATCAAAAGCAAATCATCATGCTTTTTCGCTTTTGATGCTTTTGGCTTTTTGCCTGCGCCCGCTGCCATAACTGCACTTTCAAGCTCATCGGCGGACATAGAACCTGCTGCTGATACCTTAAGTTCTGGCTTTTTGGCAACCGGCTTTTTTGCGGCTGGCTTTTTTGCTTCTGGCTTCTTTGTGCCTTCTTCAAGGAATTTAACCCGTGCTTCTAGGAAGCTATTGCGCGCTTTTACAGTTTCATGCTCGCTTTGTGAGACGCTACCGCCAGCAAATGAAGCCGCCCGTGCAGCATCGCGTCCATTATCAGATCCAACCGATAGGCGCGCCGCCATTTCATCGCGCTCCGCGCGCGCAGCATCCAATTCGGCACTTAGTTCGGCATTATTGCAATTGCAAAGCCCAAGTAGCCAAGCAATCAAAGCGCCAAGTAGCATTGCCAATAGCAATACGATTATTTGCTGAGAAAATATAAACATTTTCGATACCCTTCCATTTTTCGCCTATTTCCTTTTAGGCATTATGAATTTTTGAATTATTGGTTCGCCATTACATTGAATTCTATGCGGCGGTTTTTCGCACGTTCAGGGCTATCAACACCCGGAACTGCATTATCGGGAACTAGAGGTTTAGTTTCGCCATAACCTTTTGCAACTAACTGATCTGCGCTAAGGCCTTTTGAAACCAAATAGGCTTTAACAGCATCTGCGCGCGCTTGAGAAAGGCGCATATTCATGTCTGCTTCACCGCCAGAATCGGTATGTCCTGCAACTTCGATTTTGCTAGTTTTGCATTTAGCTGCAGCACTCGCCACTTTGTCGAGCATGTCCTTACCTGAATTGATTACTGACCCTTTAAGGACAAAACCTACATTTCCGCCAGCGGCCGCGGCGCTTATTTCGCTTTGGCATTTATTATCGCCTGCATCATTTGGTGCAGATGCAACTTTAGCCGGCTCAGATTTCTCTTTTGCTGGCTCCCCTGGATAAGTAATTTCGCAGCGGATTTGCGCAACAATCCCAGGAAGGCCAATCATATTTTTGCCCTCAAAAGCTTTGTTTGCCGCTTCACATGCCGCAGTTTTTGATGCAGCGTCTGGCGCAGTGCCTTCAATAATTAATAATCCACCTTTAACAACAGCTTTGGCATAGCCGAAATTGCCCTTGTCCAAAGCTTCTTGGGCCGTCTGTGTGGCAATTTTACGTAAATTTTTCCCAGAAGAATTTCCAAAGAAATAAGAAATAAGGCCAAGCAATAAAAGCCCCAAAAGCCCGAGCCATAACAAATGTGAACAATCGCGTCTTTTGGTTTGATATGTAGCGCTATCTTCCATAATTTACCCCATGATTTAACGACAAAGTCTATTTTTAGTTTTGTTTTTCTGAAACGATACTATAATAAAGCCATATGTCACTATAATTATTGGAAAGTGTTTGCCATTTTTTGCGCTCAAGGCAAGCAATCTCGCGCTATTGGGGAAGTTTAGGCGCGCAAATCTCCGATTAGGGCAATTGTATCTTGCGCTTTTGTTTGCACCAATCATGCTTTATGTGGCCAATATGATTTTAGATATTACGAGCACTCAAAACAATCTCATAAAGATGGCGCGCGGCCTTGATAGGAAGAAAGAGCGTAACCAAAGCGGTCTTTTTCGCGCCGAAGGTGCGAGGCACGTTAAAGAAGGTTTGGATCTCGGCTGGAAATTAGATACTCTATTATTCAGTTCCAATGTTGAAAGTCGCCCGCATATTTCGCAATTAATTGAAATGGCCGCAAAAGGTGGCGCGAAAATTGCGCGGGTTAATGATAGGCTTTTGGAAACTATTACCCATAGAGATAATGCCCAAAGTGTTGTCGGATTATTTCATCAAAAATGGTCAAGCCTTGAAGAGTTTCGTGAGGCAAAAACTATAGTAGCATTAGAGAGAATAAAAGATCCAGGTAATTTGGGGACTATTATCAGAACTTTGGATTCTATTGGTTCTGATGCAATAATATTATTAGAGGAATGTTGCGATCCTTATTCTGTGGAGGCAATTCGCGCTGCAATGGGCTCCAGCTTTTGTGTAAGAATTGCAAAATCAAGTATCGAAGATTTTCTAGTCTGGAAAAAAGATTCGGGCCGCAAGCTTTTTGGCACCTATTTAAAAGGTTCCGAACTTCATACTGAAACCCAAATGACGACTAATTGTATCCTTTTGATGGGCAATGAACAATCGGGAATTGACGAAAATCTTGCACAAAAGTGTGATGGATTGATAAAATTGCCGATGGCTGGGCGCGCCGATAGTCTTAATCTTGCGATAGCAACCGGAATTTGCCTATATGAAATTTGGCGGCAAAATGGCTTTGATGGAAAAATATGATGGCGAATGATTCTAAAAATGCGCGAGGCCGCTCCTTTCCTGTTCTCGTTGCCGATGATTGGAATGATTATGAATTGCTCGATTCGGGTGATGGTTATAAATTAGAGCGCTTTGGTGATTATCGATTTTTAAGACCCGATAGCCAAGCCTATTGGAAACCAATGTCGCCAATTGAAACATGGAATGCCGACGCGCATTTTTCAGGTCGCGATGGCGAAGAAATGGGACGCTGGCAGTTCAAAAGGCCTGTGCCAGAAAGTTGGCCAATGTCATGGGGCCGCATAAAATTTTACGCACGATGCACGCCTTTTCGTCATCTCGGACTATTTCCAGAGCAAAGTGTGCACTGGCGTTGGTGTGCCGATAAAATTCGCGCATCCTCGCATCAGCCCAAAATACTAAATTTGTTTGGCTATACCGGTCTCGCCTCATTGGTATGTGCAGAAGCAGGTGCCCATGTTACGCATGTTGATGCCTCCAAAAAAGCGATTAATTATGCTCGCGAAAATCAAGCGCTTTCGGGCCTAGAAGAAGCGCCAATTCGCTGGATTGTCGAAGACGCATTAAAATTTGTCGAAAGAGAAATAAGGCGCGGAAATAAATATGATGGTATTATTCTTGATCCGCCCAAACATGGCCGTGGGCCAAATGGCGAAGTTTTCAAGTTAGAGGAGCAAATGTTTGAATTGCTCGATAATTGTGCACAATTATTATCGCAAAATCCACTCTTTATAGTGGCGACTATTTATGCGGTAAGACTATCTTTCATAAGCCTTGAAAACACAATGAAAGATGTAATTGCAAAAAAAGACGGCCATTTCGAAGCGGGCGAAATGGCATTGATAAATGAAAAGGCAAACCGGCTTTTGCCAACTGCAATTTTTGCAAGATGGTCTCCCTAAGCCTAAATTTTGGCTCGTTTATGCTAATTTTTTGGCAAAACACTGAAATATTGCGCAAAAATTAACGGTTTTGTTGCTGCTTTGCCGCTAGTGTGACACAAATGTCATTGCATTTTTGCAATAATATTACTAAGTCGGTTTTATTGTTTTTGGCGGTAGCAATTGCGAATGTCAGAATACCAATATTACAAAGTCTAACATTTTAGGGGTCAAGACATGAAAATTAAATCAATTCTTTTAGCAAGCGCTTTCGCTTTAATCGCGCCAAGCTTTGCAATGGCGCAAGAGAGCAATTTGTCGGTTAATTTCGGCGCCGCTAGCGATTATATCTTCCGCGGCGTATCGCAAACTAACAATAAATTTCAAGTATTTGGTGGCGCAGACTATGCGCGCGATAAATATTATTTCGGCACATGGGCCAGCAATGTTGATTTTGGCGGTAAAGCTGAATATGAAATAGACTTGTATGCTGGCTTTAAACCAAGCCTAGGCCCAGTAGATTTCGATTTTGGTGCTTTGATGTATATCTATCCACAAGAAGGCAGCCTTGATACAGTTGAGTATAAAGTTGCTGCAACTTATGGCTTGCCTGGAGATGTTGCGCTAACCGGTTCTATGTTCTATTCACCAGAAGTCGGCAAAAATGGTCCAGACTCACTTTATAAAGAAGTTGGTATTTCTGCGCCATTGGCGGCCGCTAGTGATAGTATGCCGTTTGGCTTAAGTGTAGGCGCGTCTTATGGTTCTATGTCAATCACTGGTGGTGATTATGACAATTGGAAACTTGCCTTGACTGCAGCAACTGAAAAAGGCTTCGCTGTAGAAGTTGGTTATACTGATACAAATCTAAAGAATAATAATAACGCTGATGGTCGCGGCTATATTTCTTTGAAGAAAACTTTCTAATCATTGTTTTATCTGACTTTAAGCCGCCCCGAATTTTCGGGGCGGTTTTTTATGTGCGATTTATAGCTTGATAATAGTGCTCAAGTGCGTTTATTAATAATATTAATAAATGCAAACGGGGCGAGTTTGGCGATAAAAAAACCGACAATAGATGATGTAGCGGCGCACGCGAAAGTGGGCCGCACAACAGTCTCGCGCGTTTTAAACAATAGCCCATCGGTTAAACCGGAAGTTCGCCAAAGAGTGTTGGATTCTGTATCTACACTAAACTATAAAGTGAATATGCAAGCGCGCTCGCTTGCGAGTAATTCGTCAAATAACATTGCCATTGTCCATGCCTCCGACTTTGATAGTGAGCCGAATTCATATTATCAATCAGGTCTTGAATTGGGCGCGCTTAGAGCCTGTTCGGATCTTGGCTATTCTTTGCAAACCCATACAATTAATCAGAATAATGATGAATTTGTCCAAAAGATTTTGCAAATAATTTCCGACAATAATTATGACGGTGTAATTTTAACGCCGCCCTTTTCGGACAATCTCAATCTAGTTTTGGAAATAAACAAAAGCAAGATGCCGCTAGTTTGCATTTCGGCCGGCCGCGAAACCCGGGTGATTGCCCCTTCGATCGGTATAGACGATGAAAGCGCGGGCTATGAAATCGCAAAGCATCTATTATCACTCGGCCATAGAAATTTTGGCTATATTCGTGGCCTAAAGGGCCACATTTCCGCCGAAGAGAGGTTTGCGGGCTTTATTCGTGCGCTAAAGGATGAAGGTATAGATCCAAATTCGGCAATAGTTGAGCGTGGCAATTTTACCTTTAGGTCAGGTATTGAAACTGCGCAGGTGATACTAGCTGGCGCGAAGCGCCCCAGCGCTCTAATTTGCGCAAATGATGATATGGCAGCAGGGGCTCTTTTAAGTGCGCATAAATTGGGCTTGAGCATACCAAATGAAATATCAATTGTCGGTTTTGATGATACACCCGTGTCAGAAATCGTGTGGCCGCCGCTAACTACAATTCATCAGCCGTTAAAAAAACTTGGTCGCGGTGCTGTGGAGCTATTAATTGATAGCATTAATGGCACATATTCAAACCAAACGCACAATATGAAGATTATTCCATTTACCCTCCAAGTGCGTGAATCTACTACGATTTTTGGGCAACAGCCCTAGGCGCAATATCATATTAAAGAATAAAAAATTGGAAACGCTTCCTAAAACCGATTGACAAGCGTAGATTTTTGTATATTCAATTAAAGGAAGCGCTTCCAAAAGTGGCTCATCGTCCTTTTGCCGTTCCAAATTTTTTCAATTTTGGGATACGGCATTAGGGCTTTGGGCATTTTGAAGTGCCATAAATGGTGTTTATTAAAGGACGCCCAAATAATCACTCGGTAAGGGCTTTCGTTCTTTCTGCAGTGGAAAACAGTTTTCAAATTGAGTTCCGAAGGGGGAAAACTTATGAATTCATCTAAAGGGTCGAATGCTATCGGCCGTAAATCTTTTAAAACCCAATTGCAAATCGGTGCCGTATCGGGCCTTGCTTTGTTGGTGGCAATGCCAGTTGCGGTTATTGCACAAGAAGCGCCACAACAGCCAGAAACGGTTGTTGTCACCGGTCTTCGCGGTTCATTGCAACGCGCTGTTGCTCTAAAACGCAATAACGACATGATTACAGATCATATTTCTCTAGAGCAAATCGGCAAATTGCCTGACCCGTCTATCGCAGAATCATTGGCGCGTCTCCCAGGTCTAATGGGTCAACGGGTAAATGGTGAAGTTGAAGTGATTAATATGCGCGGCACCTCTCCTGATTTCACGACAACTCTTTTGAATGGTCGCCAACAAGGCACTGTCGGTGATGGTCGCGGCGTTGAAGTAAACCAATACCCTGCTGAGCTTATGGGCGGTGTTACTGTTTACAAAACCCCAGACGCATCAGTAGCTGGCCAAGGTCTTTCGGGCACAATTGATTTGAAAACCATCAAGCCACTTTCACAAAGAGGCCGCAAAATTTCTGTTCGTGTTGCACGCGACACAACAACTTTACAACAACTAAATCCGGATGTTGATAAAGAAGGTTTGCGCGCATCTGGGGCCTACGTAAACCAATTTATGGACGGCACTCTTGGTGTTGCTGTTGGTTTCGCTCATTCTCAAATTACCACTCAAACTCAATATCAAGAAATTTGGGGCTATGATGGTAATATTGGCTCTGCGTCAAATACTGCCGCAAACGCGCCAATCGTAAACGGCCACACAACTCGTGCGCTTTCAAACCGCAAAACTCGCAATGGTTTTGCTGGCGTAGTT
>CAYTWK010000083.1:0-7670 GCA_964442095.1 uncultured Caulobacteraceae bacterium
TAGAACACTTTTGCCAACCGCGGCCAATGCTGTGGCGAGATTTATCGCCGTAGTAGTCTTACCAACACCACCTTTTTGATTAGCTATAGCTATTATGCGCGTTTTTCTATCAGGAGTTTGCATTGATATAGGAAAGGTCCATGATTTCTATAATATTGCCATTTTCATGTGCGATACTTGGTGTCGTTTTGAACCCAAATTTATACTTTGTCGAGGCCTCTGCTACTTCTTCATGCACTGTTTCACCTTTTAGAAACAGTAGGCGGGCACCCAATTGGTGGTAAGGCAATCCAATCTCCAATAGATTGGTTAGATTGGTAAACGCACGCGCCGTAACGATATCAAATGGTCTTGCGGCTATGTCCATGGCCCTCTGATTTATAATTTGTATATTTACACCAAGTATTCGCGCCGATTCCGCTAAGAAGGAACATCTTTTTATATTTGTATCAACCAAGACAACTTCATAATCTCTATTTTCCTGCGCCAAGAGTGCAGATATTATTAGCCCAGGAAAACCAGCACCTGAGCCAAAATCTATCCAGCGGCGAGCATTGTCGCCTGCACAATTTAATAATTGCGCACTATCTATTGCGTGGCGAACCCAAAACTCATCAAGCGTGGTCAAAGATACAAGATTTATTCTTTGGGCCCATTTAACAAGATTAATCCGATAATTATCAAGATTTTGAAGTGTTTCACGTGAAACATTGAATCTCTCGGCAAATTCGCTTCGGCCGGCATCATTATCAGGCAGCATCACTAACACTTTTGCGCTTTAGATGTGCCAAAAGAGCAGCCGCGGCGCCCGCTGTCATACCCTCTAATCGAATTGCCTGCCCAAGCGTATTAGGCTTTGCCTTTGACAATCTTTCGCAAATTTCGTTCGAAAGACCGCCGATGGACCTATAATCAAGATTTGACGAAAGAAGAATCCCCTCATCTTTCGTGAAGGAATCGATATCCGCCTGTTGCCGCGCTAAATATCCATGATAGATAGCATCTATTTGAAGCTGTTCCTTCGTTTCCTCGTCGTATTCAGCCAATTCTGGGAAATGATTGACCAAATTATCAAGACTGGTTTCAGGCAAAGAGAGCAATTCAATTATATTACGGCGGCGACCGTCTTGATTAACCCGAAGGCCCATTTTCTGCGCTTCAAACGGCGTTACCATAGTTTCTCTAGAAAAATTAAAGGCGCTATTCAGTTTTTCCATCTTAGAATAGAAAACTGCCTTTCTTTCCTCACCAACTAGGCCGCAATCTATACCGATTTGTGTCAATCTTTGATCTGCATTATCAGAACGCAAAGATAGGCGATATTCGGCGCGCGATGTGAACATACGATAGGGTTCAGATACGCCCTTTGTGACCAAATCATCAATCATAACCCCAATATATGAATTTGTGCGCGAAAAATGAATTGGCTCTTTGTTAAGCGCGAATCTCGCGGCATTGAGCCCAGCAACAAGGCCCTGTGCGCCTGCCTCTTCATAGCCGGTCGTGCCATTAATCTGTCCCGCTAAATAAAGGCCCTTAATGTCTTTTACGCCAAGCCCTAGCCCTAATTGGGTGGGATCCACAAAATCATATTCGATGGCATAGGCCCATTGTTGTATCTCGACATTCTCGAGACCGGGAATAGAGCGCAAAAACTCCTCTTGGACCTCCTCTGGAAAAGAAGTAGAAATCCCGTTTGGATAAATAGTGTCAGTCGTGAGACCCTCTGGCTCTAAAAATATTTGGTGGCGATCCTTGTCAGCAAAGCGTGTAATCTTGTCCTCTATTGAAGGGCAATATCGCGGTCCGCGCCCAGTGATAGCGCCACTATTAATAGCCGCCAAATGAAGATTGCGTCTAATTACTTCATGGGTTTTCTCTGTGGTCCAAGTAATATGACATGGCACTTGTGGATTCTTGACTTCTGAATGGAGAAATGAAAATGGCTTTGGAGTTTCGTCACCATCTTGAACCTCACAAACGCTGTAATCAATGGTCTTGCCATTGAGACGCGCAGGTGTGCCAGTTTTCAGCCTACCCATAGATAGGCCTAAACCATAAAGCGAATCAGCGAGTTTTATTGACGGCTGCGCACCTATTCGTCCAGCGGGCCATGATTTACTGCCTAGGTGAATTTTTCCATTTAAAAACGTTCCAGTAGTTATAACTATAGAGCGGGCAAAAATTTTCGAGCCGTCAGCCAAAATCACAGCAGCAAATGCGCCATTATCAAAAACAAGCTCTTCTGCCGCCATACTAATCACATTTAGGTTAGATTGTGCCTTAACATATTTTTGGACCGCGGCTTTAAACAGAATTCTATCGCATTGCGCGCGGGGGCCACGAACAGCTGGTCCCTTTGATTGATTCAAAATCCGAAATTGAATGCCGCCATCGTCAGCAGCTTTTCCTAAAACACCATCCAGCGCGTCAATTTCCCGGACTAAATGTCCCTTACCAAGGCCACCAACAGCTGGATTGCAAGACATTTCCCCGATTGTATTAAAATCATGCGTTATCAATAGTGTGTTCGCGCCAATTCGCGCCGCCGCACTAGCTGCTTCGACACCCGCATGGCCGCCGCCAATTATGATTGTATCATATTCCATTATTTGCCTTTATCCGCGCGGCCTATACACAAATATTATCAATTGGTCGAGTCTGAATTGTTTCACGTGAAACGGGCTATTTTCCAATGCAGAAGCTTGAAAAAATCTTATCGAGCACATCTTCAACGCCAATAATGCCACTAATCGACCCAAGGTGCCTTGCCGCGAGTCGTAAATCCTCTATCACTAATTCTGGCGGGGCATCATTATAAAAATTTGCATTCTCTAAGGCTTTGAGTGCTTGCTTTAGCGCCTCTTCATGCCGCGCCCTTGTTATAGGTGCTGCCTCCAAAGCTTCGTGTGCCTCTAAGGCTATATTTGCTAGCTTTTGCTCCAAATCAGAAATGCCATCTCCCGTTTTCGAGCTTAGTTGCAAAGCGGAAAAGCCCTTTTGCTCACTGATATGGAGTATTTTCTTCCACACTTCAAATTGGTCTGCTTCATTCAAATCAGATTTTGATAGTGCCAATATATCGCCAGCAACCAAATACTCTAAAATCGCCGATAGTTCGTCCTCTTTGGTAACTAGACCAATTCGAAGATCCGAACTATCGGCACGCTTAAGAGCGCGCTCTATTCCAAGGTTTTCAATTTCGTCCTTTGCTTCACGTAGACCAGCAGTATCACAAATATAAAACAAATGGCCCGCAATAATTAAACTTGTCTCTATAATGTCGCGTGTAGTGCCGGCAATTGGCGATACAATTGCCGCATCTTTACGCGCCAAAGCATTCAAAAGACTAGATTTACCAGCATTGGGTGCGCCAATAATAGCGACGAAATACCCGTCACGAACCCTTTGGGCATAGGCTGAATCATCAATATGTTTGCCCAAACGATGTATCAAACCATCTAAAATACGCGCCGATTTCTCACGCAAACCATCCGGCAAGTCTTCGTCAGGAAAATCTATATAGGCTTCGAGATGCGCAATGACATCAATCAGCTCACCGCGCCAAGTTTGTGCAAGCTCCCCCAATTCGCCTTGCATTTGACGTAGAGCCTGCTTTCTTTGGGCTTCGGTCTCGGCATCAATTAGATCAGCCAAACCCTCTGCGGCAGAAAGATCCATTTTCGAATTCTCGAATGCCCGGCGCGTAAACTCTCCTGCTTTAGCCAATTCACAAAGACCAGTATCAAGCGCCGCTCTAATAAAGGCCGAAAGAACAGCGCGGCTGCCGTGGATACTAAACTCGGCTATATCTTCACCTGTAAAACTATTGGGCGCTTTAAAGAAAACCACCAATGCCTTATCTATTAAATCGCCACTTTTATCATATATACCGCGCAATATCGCTTTTCGTGGTGAAGGGGGTGGTTTTAAGGTTAAAGTTTCAACCAATTTCGCTGAATTAGGTCCTGAAACCCGAATAAGGATAACGCCGGCGCGCGCAGGACTCGATGCCGGGGCAATAATGGTGCTGATTATTTGTGACAAAACACTAATCGTTCGATTTAGACTTCTTTGGCTTTTCTGTATGCGATTGTGGCGCCGCTTTCATTGCGCCAGTTAGCGCAGCTGACATCAAACCACTTATTGTTTCCTGCGCCAAACCGCCAAGACCCGCCCAAGTCTTCATTATAGGTTCAACATCTACTGAATTCGCCGTTTGAGCAATTTTACTTTGTGCAGCTTTCAAAAAAACATCGTGCAACCCGCTTACATTTGGAAGCCCAACTAATTCGCGCGCCTCTTCTGGCGTAAGATCAAGCTCTATATGTATTTTCACTTGTTCACTCCTATTTAATGCAGCGAATAAATTCCTTATTTTCTTCGCCATCTTGCGAAATACTGGCGCCATTATCCTTTAAATCGCTGAAAACCATTGAAAACGGTATATTGGCACCATTCATCGCTTTAATCGTTATTTTATCAGGTGCATCAATAATTTCCTTGATTATATGCTGCACGGTTCCGCTTGGGCGAATACTTTCAATAATTATTCGCTTTTCTTCTATCTTAAATATATAGCCTTGCCTCATTTGGCGCGGATTACAACTCAAAGACTTCGAATCCAATGGATCTCCCATAAAAGCTATATTGCTTTCATCATCGCCGAATAGAAATGTCTTATGCTCTTGTCCAAGATTCTCAAGCGGATTCTTGGCCGCGCAACCGCTAACAAGCAAAGCAATAAATAGACCAGCGGCAATCCTCATATCAAACGCCCCAATAAAAAAGATTATTAGGTAATGATAGCACAGATTTCTCTAAGTCCAAATCAGGTATTCATACTAGTGAAGAATTCATCATTGGTTTTTGTGCTCTTAAGCTTATCAAGCAAAAATTCCATAGCGTCCATCGTCCCCATCGGGCTAAGAATTCGTCGCAGCATATAGGTCTTTGGAAGATGCTCTTTCGCGGTCAATAATTCTTCTTTACGAGTTCCTGACTTAATAATATCAATAGCAGGGAATACGCGCTTATCGGAAACTTTTCTATCCAACACAATTTCCGAATTGCCAGTACCCTTAAACTCTTCAAAAATGACCTCGTCCATTCTTGAACCAGTTTCTATCAAAGCGGTTGCAATTATTGTTAGAGATCCGCCTTCTTCTAGGTTTCTAGCGGCACCAAAAAAGCGCTTTGGTCTTTGCAGAGCATTTGCATCAACACCGCCAGTCAACACCTTGCCAGACGATGGCACTACAGTATTATATGCGCGTCCCAATCGTGTAATAGAATCCAAAAGTATAACTACATCGCGTCCATGTTCGGCCAGCCTTTTGGCCTTTTCAATAACCATTTCAGCGACTTGAACGTGGCGCGACGCAGGCTCGTCAAAAGTTGAAGAAACAACTTCTCCGCGAACGGAGCGTTTCATATCTGTAACCTCTTCTGGTCTCTCATCTATAAGAAGAACAATCAAAAATACTTCAGGGTGATTGGTTTCAATAGATTTAGCAATATTCTGTAAAATAACGGTTTTACCGGTCCGAGGCGGAGCAACAATCAAAGATCTTTGCCCTTTACCAACCGGCGCAACTATATCAATAATGCGCCCCGTTCTATCCTTTAAAGTTGGATCATCAATTTCCATCTTTAAACGCTCGTTAGGATAAAGTGGCGTCAGATTATCAAAATTAACTTTGTGCTTTGCCTTTTCAGGGTCGGTGAAATTAATAACATCAACCCTATTTAGAGCAAAATAGCGCTCACCATCTCTTGGCGCTTTGACCGGTCCTTCAACCGTATCACCAGTTCTTAAACCAAAGCGGCGAATCTGAAGTGGGCTAACATAGATATCATCCGGCCCTGGTAAATAATTTGACTCCGGTGAACGTAAAAAGCCAAAGCCATCTGGCAAAACCTCTAAAACGCCAGAGCCACCAATTTCAGCACCACTTTCGGCTTGCGCTTTAAGAATACCAAATAATAAATCTTGCGTTCTTAGACTTGCAGCGCCATCAATATCCAAAGCTTCTGCCATCGCCACTAATTCTGCAGGCTTTTTAGCCTTTAATTCTTGTAGCGATGTCCTTGGGACAGACAAAATTTCTTTCACAGATACTTCTTTGGTAACAACAGCCTCTATATCTGAATAGCTAGGCGTTTCTGCAATGTCTTCAATTTCTGGCTCTGCTGGAGCAGTGGTTTTTAGCTTTAGCGTGCGCTTTTCTGCTGGTTCGGTTGGCGCAATTTCGCCATTGTCAAATTCATCTGACATAAATAGCCTCTTTTAAAATCAAAGCGCTAAACGCGCAAAATATCGTTGAAATGCGACATTTGAGAACCAAACGCGCCAGGATTTAAAATAAATCAGTGATTAGATTCTACACCCTTATCATTCCAAAGGCAAGCTTTCGATAATTTGCAAAAAATCCATCAAAATTGCGGCTCTAGGACGACCATAAACACCCCAATCAACATCAAAATAAATGGCACTTCATTTATAATACGAAAAAAAATGTGCCCTAAAGGTCTTTTACCCTTGGCAAATTCTTTTATCCAAAATCCGTAAATCTCATGATTTATCGTAATCAAAATAACCATAATGAATTTAACGATAAACCATTTATTTGCAAACAATTCAAAGCCGCCGCGGCCAATTATTAGAGCAATCCCAATAAGCCAAACTATAATCATAGATGGCCGCATTATTTGGTTATAAAGTCGGCTTTCCATTTTACTAAGTAATTTATCAGTCTCGGAGCCTACTTCACATTGCGAGTGATTAACAAAAAGTCGCGGCAAATACATAATGCCGGCCATCCAAGCCACAACAAATATAATATGTAAAGCACGAATTATTTCATAATTTTCGCTTAGCCAATTTGACATTCTAAGCCCCAATTTCAACCAAATTGGTCTCTAATCTATTCTCAACCAAATTACATAAACCGTCTATAAAACCATCATCTATTGAACAAGTCTTAGCGCGCCCAAAAAATGGTACACCCAATTCATGCGCCAATTCTTTATATTCAACATCGAGTTCAACGAGGGTTTCAATATGTTCAGATACAAAGGCAATTGGATAAATAATAATACCAACCTTATCTTTTGCCGCATTTTCAATTTCGGTAGTGGTGGCAGGCTCTAACCATTTTAATGGCCCCACTTTCGATTGAAAACACACTCTCGTTTCAAATTTACTTCCTAATTCCTCTGTAATAGCTTTCGCCGTTTGTTTAATTTGCTCTTCATAGGGATCACCCGCATCAATAATCTTTTGCGGTAAACCATGGGCAGAAAATAAAATACGAACATTAGAGGGACGATTAAGCTTTTCATACTCAGATAGAATTTCCTTTGCGGCTGACTTTATAAACCCTGGCAAAATGGGATAATCCCTAATCAAAGTGTATTTTCCTTTGAAATATCTATCCCATTCTTTAACGGAAGATCCCGTCGTTGTTAAAGAATAATGTGGATATAAAGGAAGTAGAATCGTTTCATCTGGGCCAAATTCTTCTACAAATTTCACAGCCTCTGCGGTCATAGGATGCCAATAGCGCATTGCTATAAAAACCTTAAATTCAATCCCTTTGGCTTTTGAATTAAGATGTTCCTCAAGCTTACTTGCTTGCTGTTTGGTATTATCTAATAATGGAGAATAA
>CAYTWK010000084.1:0-7605 GCA_964442095.1 uncultured Caulobacteraceae bacterium
CAAAGCGCGCGAATTTTATTCATGGATTGCAACAGAATTTGGCCTCGGGCAAGGTTATGCCCAAGCGATTTGGATAAATTTCGACGAGATTAGCGATAGAAAAGGGTAAGCCGTCAATCGGGAGTTTCACAAAATGGCGATGGATTTTGATACTTATATGGCTGGGGTTAAAGCAAAATCCGGCAAAGACTGGCGCGAAATATTAGAAATCCTAAAGCAAAATGGTTTTACAAAAACTGGCACAAGCGCGGCAATGGTCAAAGAATATCTCCAAAAGGAATTTGGTATTGGTCATGGCCACGCAATGGGGCTTTGGAAGGTGCTAAAACCGCACATAGAATAGACCTTTTGCCAATGCGCAAATTGCATTTCATAACTTGCCCTTTGGCAAAGATTTGGCTAAAGCGTGGCAATGGCAAATACTCAATCAAATACCAAACTTCGTTTTTCTCTTGTTTCCCCAGAGCGTGAGCTTTTTTCTGGCGATGTCGATCAAGTTGTCGTTCCTGGCGCAGATGGTCAATTTGGCGCGCTTGCACTTCATGCACCAACCATGAGCGTTGTAAAAATGGGTGTTATCAAGATTATAGATGGCAATAGCGAAACAAAAATGTTTGTCGGTGGCGGCATTGTTGATGTTACACCTACTGGTGTTGCGATCTTGGCCGAAGATGCTGTTGATTTGGCAAAATTCGATAGTGAAAAAGCCCGCCAAGAGCTAAAAGATTTACAAGAAGATTTGCGCGACGCCAAGTCTGACGAAGAAAAGCAAAGCGCTCAGAAATCTGTTGCGCGCCTTGAAGCGCTGATAAGCGCTGCTGCTTAATCTATTATGCGCCTTATTGTTACTGGCGCGCATGGTCAAATTGCTCAAAGCCTTATTAAAAGGGCGCCTTGTTTTGGCATAGATGTAACGCCTCTTGCGCGTCCGGATTTGGACTTGAGTAAACATGATAGCATTGTGGCTGCCATAAAGAAGGCAAAACCCGATATTGTTGTTAATGCAGCAGCCTATACCCAAGTTGATTTGGCAGAAACCACGCAAGAATTAGCAAAAGCGATTAATGCGGAAGGTGCGGAAATGGTTGCACGGGCATGCGCTGAGCTTGATATTCCGATTATTCATATTTCTACGGACTATGTGTTTGATGGCGAGGCAACTAGCCCTTATAATGAAGAAGATGAGACTAATCCGCAAAGCGTATATGGCAAAACCAAATTATTGGGCGAAGAATTAGTTGCAAATGCTACGCCCAATCACGTAATTCTTAGAACATCGTGGCTTTATAGTCCATTTTCAAAGAATTTTGTCAAAACCATGCTTGAATTGGCCGATAATGGCAAAACTGAATTATCAGTGGTCAAAGATCAATTTGGAGCGCCAACTTCGACAATCGACCTCGCCGATGCTATTTTCGAAATCGCGCGCAACCTAATTAATTCGCCAGATAATATGGAATTGCGCGGTATTTTTAATGCAACTGGCGCAGGCCAAACAAATTGGGCGCGATTTGCGCGTTATATACTTGCCTATTCCAAGCGGATGGGATTTAATTCTTGTATTATTCGCCCGATTACTAGCGCCGAATATGGCGCAAAAGCGCCGCGCCCAAATTATAGTGTTCTCGATAATTCAAAGCTGATTAATGCGCATGGTATTTTGCCGCGCAAATGGCAAGATAGTGTAAAGGAAATTATCCGAAACATAAAAGAAGGTATGGCTGAATAAATGACATTATCCGCTTCAAAGACCCGCGAGTATTTAGATTTCGCACATCAATTAGCAGATGCTGCGCGCAAAGCAATCTTACCTTATTTTCGCCAAGATAGCGGTATTACCAATAAGGGTGCTGGCCTTATCGATTATGATCCAGTCACAATGGCGGACAAAAATGCTGAATTGGCAATGCGCGACCTTATAAAGGCGAAATATCCCAATGATTCAATTATTGGCGAAGAATATGACGATACAATCGGCACTTCGGGAATAGAATGGGTAATTGACCCCATTGATGGCACACGCGCCTTTATAGCGGGAACCAGCTCTTGGGGCGTATTGATTGGCGGCTATTATAATAAAGAGCCGATTTTTGGAATTCTAGATCAACCCTTTACTGGCGATAGGTGGGAAGGGGACAAAGTTACAAAACAGGCCCGCCATTATTGTGCAGGCAAAAGTATAGAAATTAAATCTAACCAGAATGCAAATTTTGGCAATTGCGTATTATCGACTACGGACCCATTTTTATTTAATGAGCCAGAGACTGAGGCTTTTTTGAACATACGCAAAAGAGTGCCTTTGGTTAGATATGGCCTCGATTGCACCGCTTATAGTCTTTTGGCGCATGGCTCGATTGGTATGGTAATAGAAACGGGTTTAAAGCTGGTTGATATTGGTGCGCTAATTCCAATTGTCGAAGCTGCAGGGGGTATTTTTACCGATTGGCACGGCAATCCTAATCCGAGTGGCGGGCAAGTAATCGCATCTGCAAATATTGATCTTCACACTAAAGCATTGGCTATTTTAAAGCCGGCGGCAATCCAAAATTAAACGGCCGCATAGGCTTTTGAATTATTGCCGATTTCATTGAGTGCATCTTCGATAGCGCTGAATAATATTTCCGGCTGAATTGGCTTGGCGACATGCTTGTCCATACCGGCATCAAGGCATTCACGCACATGGTGCGACATAGCATTAGCAGTAAGGGCAATTATTGGTGTGCGCTTGCGGCCGGTTTGCTTTTCTAGTGCGCGAATTTCAATAGTTGCATCGGGGCCCGATAGAATTGGCATCTGCACATCCATAAGGATAATATCAAACTCTTGAGCCTTCCATGCCTCAACCGCCATAGAGCCATTCTCTACAAATGTAGGATAAATCCCAACTTGCTCGAGGAACATTTTTAAAACAAGCTGATTATTCATATTGTCTTCGGCGGCGAGAATGCGGATTTCTTCAGTTTGTCTTTCAGATACGTTAGTTATGTTTTCAACCAAAGACTCTGTGTTTCTAAGGGTTGGCGATTTGGCAATTGGGGCTTCGAATACTAATCGGAATGAGGATCCTTCGCCAATTTTGCTAGTATGGGTGATGTCCCCACCCATCAAAGCTGCCAATTCCTTACAAATCGCAAGCCCAAGGCCAGTTCCGCCATATTTGCGCGTTGTCGCCGCATCGGCCTGAGTGAATTTCTTAAATAGTCTTTCTTGGGCGACTTCATCAATACCAATGCCAGTGTCGCTAACTTCGATTTCCAGACCAATTTTACCATTTGGCCTTGATTCACTCATAACCTTAATTGCAATTTTGCCTTCTTCGGTAAATTTAATCGCATTAGAAACTAGATTGTATAGAATTTGTTTCGTTCTAGTTGGGTCGCCAGTGCACCAAATGTCATTTTCACCTTGTATTTCAACAGTGAATTCGAGGCCCTTTTCTTGCGCTTTTGACAGGAAAATTGTTTCCGCCGAATTAACAACCTCGGTAACAGAAAAATCGATATTCTCAACTTCAAGGTGCCCAGCTTCGATTTTTGCGAGGTCTAGAACGTCATTTAGCAGAGCCAATAATGTATCCCCAGATTCTTGGATTACATCAATTAACATTCTTTGCTTTTGGTTTAATTTGGTTTTACCCAAAGCGTCCGCCATGCCGAGAATACCGTTCATTGGCGTTCTAATTTCATGGCTCATTTGCGCCAAAAACGCGGACTTTGCATGGTCTGCCGATTCAGCCATTAATTTTGCAGCTTCTAAATCTCGCGTCCTAAGTTCGATCTTTTGCTCTAGGTTGCCAGCGTATTCGGCCAAAGTATCACGCGCGACAGCCAATTCTCTTGCTTGGTCTTGGAATAATTTGCCAACTTTCCACCAACATATAGCCGCCATAACCAAACTAGCCATTAAGCTAATTAGACCCATTACTAGGACAAATTTTGCGTTTTTAACCTGATCATTAATCGCAGATACCAAAAGTCCGCGTGCTTGCTCTTTAAGGCGCATTTTTGTTGTGCCCAAAAGCCCGTATCGCTCATCGCGGATTAGCTTGCTCGCGCTAATATAATTTCCGGTTTTAGCTAAGTGAACCGCCGCTTCTTCAATATCGTTCATTCGCACGGTCGCATCATATGTGCGATCTAGTATTTTCTTATCGCTAAGTTCTGGTGCCAATTCTTGCGCTTCGAGTAATTTATCCACTCTTTGGGCGCTAAGTGATATGAAATTATCGTAATCATCGGCACTGCCGGTTGCGATATAATAGCGGGCGGCGTTAGAAGCGCGTAAATCTGTGAGATTGGCATTACTCCAAGTGCGCTCAAATTCGCCGTTTTGGGTAGCCATTATTGATAGAGCGCTAACGGCCTTAACCGATAATAATCCACCTATTATCGCGCCAGTTAATGCGAAAATTAGGGCAGCCAATAATAGCGGACGAATTTTCCAAGCTCTACTCATTGATTGATTATTGCATTATATTGTGACTAAACATTTAATTGTATTTGGTTTTGATGCGTTTATAGTGTTATTTTATTTTCGGATTTTGGCCATTTATTGTGGCTGTTTGGGAGATTGGGTAAATGATTAAATATGAAATGCAAGTGTGCCCAAATAGACGACAAAATATTTTGCTTTTGGGTGCGGGCTTAGGTGCGGCGCTTTTTTCTAAAAGCGGCATAGCCAATGCCCAAGATATCGGCACTATATTGAATGCAATTAGTGCAACCAAAGGTTCAAATAGTGGCGCAAATCAGAATCCGAAAACACCGAATATTCTTGGATTACCTGTTGGCGTAAGTAATGCAGATGCAGATGGTGGAATCCGTTCCGCTTTGACAAATGGCGCAATTGCGTCGGTTTTGCGCTTGGGGCGAATGGACGGCTATTGGGGCGATAATCTAGTAAAGATTGCTTTGCCAAACCCACTTCGAACCTTACAGCGCAATCTGCAGCCGCTTGGTCTATCGCGCCAATTTGATGATTTACAATTGAAGATAAACCGCGCTGCCGAACAAGCTGCGCCACATGCTAAAGATGTATTTGTTTCGGCGATAAATAGTTTTACCCTAGATGACGTAGTCGGAGTCTTGCGCGGTGGAAATACAGCGGGAACAGATCTTTTGAAATCTAAAGCCAAGCCAGATTTAGTTACGCGCTTTCGGCCATTTATTTTGACCGCCGTGGATAATACGGGCGCTGGACGCTCTATAGATACAATAAACCGCAATTATGGCCGGCAAATTTCGCGCCTTGGCGGCTTAAGGAATATGAATGTTCAAAATAATATTGAGACAGGTAAAGCTACGGATTTAAAGGGGCAATTGGTTGATTATGCTGTCTCGAAGGCTTTAGATGGATTGTTTCTTTATATCGGAAACGAAGAAGCTCAAATCAGGCAAAACCCCGCAAAACGAACCAGTGAATTATTGCGCAAAGTTTTTGGCGGGCTTTAAAGCTATACTCAAAGCAGAATTAATTGTTTGGTGATTTTACTGCGAATTTCCGGCGAAAATGAAACCGCTTTGCGCTGATCTAGGTCAAAATTAGCAACAATTGCTTCTGATATACAAACCGGAAGGCCGCTAATCGCGTCAAAGATACGGTGCTGTATGGTTCTGGTCTTATCGGCCAGCGCGACTACACCAGAAAGAATGGTAAGCACATCGCCCGCATTAGGAGCATCGAAATATTCGAAGCGATTCTCCAATACAGCGCCGCCAATTCTAGGGCCATTTGTCTTTGTATCGCTTCCAATATTAACGCGGCTCTCACCGGAGAGCATTATTAAATTCGGCACTGCTTCGGATATAAAGCCGAAATAATTTTCTGGCAAAAAACGTCCAAAAATATCGCAATGATGGGCCCTAACAGCCATAAGGCCAATAGGGCTAAATCCCTTTTTCACGGCCCAATCAAGATTATGGGCGGCAATATCTTCGCTCAGATTTATTGACCTTGGCTTTGCATAATCGGGAATTATGCACTTTGCGCTCTCAATATTGGCAATGATAGCATCTGGGATTTTTATAGTCTCAGCGTTTTCGCCATTTATATAGAAAAGTTTTGCAATCAAAGTGGCGGCGAGACTATCTGATTTAGAATGGCGAATTTCGGCATAATATTCGATTTTGTTGTCATTAATGCCGATTGCTCCGCCTTTTAAATATAAAGCACTCGCAACATGAGCTTCTTTGATAAATTTTAGATGCGCCTGACGCATTGTCAAAGTTTCTTTGCTTTTGCTCGAGAATGCACGGCCAATCCCAATTTCATTGGCAAAAGGGGCGAGGGAATCGTAGAATCTGCGCATCCAAAAGCGCACATTCATATGGCCCATATTGTCACATTCCCATTGTTCGACACCGCCGCGCCAATATTCGCAAAAATCAGTCAATTTTTTCGCCATCCCAATAGTCTAGGCTTTTCCCAAGCCTTGCTATGTGTTGGAGCCTTCTTTTGGACCTATCGCCACCTGGCGGCGCGCCCACCATAATATTAATCTTGCCGGAATCCGGATATTCGCAAATATCAGGGTCTTCCATTGTTGAAACACTCAGATATTTTAAATCAATATCGCCCGTATTTATTATTTGGTGCGCTGTTTCCGTGCCACCATTTGGTGCAGCCAAAAAATCGCCAGCTTTTATAGGAAAATCCTCTTTCCCATATCGATAAGTCCCAGTTCCTTCGAGAATAAAAAACATTTCTTCGTTTATTTGATGGCTATGAAAAGGACAAGCGCGCTTACCGGGCGGCACGATTGAAACCCCATAGCCAAGCTTTTTGGCGCCAATTAAACGACCAATTGAAAGCGACTTTTCTTGATAAAGCGCGCCTTTCTTGCTTTCCTCGAGCTTAACTTCATTTATGTTCAATATCGGTTTCATATAGTGCTTTCGCAATTTTTGCATATTCCATGCGCCTCAAGCATCATTTTCGCGACTTTAAAGCCGCGCTTTGTTGCGGTTTCACCAATTAGGTTTTCAATAGCGACAATATGATCTTCAAAAACATTGCCGCATTTTTGGCAAATCATTACTAAAGGTAAATGGCTAGTAGAATGGCAATCATGATGGTGGCTACAAGCGAAATAGGATGAATCGCTTTCGATTTTATGGACAAGGCCAATGCGGCACAAAAATTCAAGAGCACGATAAATAGTTGGCGGCTTGGCTGGTTTGTCGTTTTCGTCTCTAATGCCAATAATATCATAGGCTTTTATTGGCTTTTGCGCCTCCAATAATTTGCGAAACACCATGCGCCTCGGCGCTGTAAAGCGCTCGCCGAGCTCGGATGATTGAGCTTCAGCAGCGGAAATTTCTTTTTCAATGTCTAGCGTATTTGGCAATTTTATCAGCTCTTTTCTAGTCACAATTAAAACTTTTGGCGCGATTTTTTATGCTTAGGATTATATCATTTGCTATTTTTAACGCTTTGGTCAATGATATTTCTAATTTTATACAGCACATTTGGTCAATTTAATGCGCGTAAAAGTAAAACACCCCTTGATATTTTTGCGCACAAGCTTTAGCAAGCCGAACTCTGCGCACCCATAGCTCAGCTGGATAGAGCACCAGACTACGAATCTGGGGGTCGGGCGTTCGAATC
>CAYTWK010000085.1:0-7555 GCA_964442095.1 uncultured Caulobacteraceae bacterium
AGTGCACCGGCAAATGTGATAGGTGCCGCTGCAAAGCCAGCGACCGCGCCTTTAAAATCGGCACAAGTTCTACTCTCAGAAGCGAGGCTAATGCTACAAAGAAGTGAATTCGCGAATGCCGAGGCCCATTTGGTTCTTTTAACTGAAAATTATGCCGATGCGCCAGAAACGCCCGAGGGGCTTTGGCTATTGGGTGAAACCCGTTTCGTGCAAAAGGCCTATAATCCTGCGGCCTTGGCCTATGTTGCGTATTTAGGTAAAGCGCCAAATGGCCCACGGGTGTCGGATTCATTATTGCGCCTCTCTAGTGCCTTTCGCGAGATTGGCGATAATCGACAACGATGCTTAGCTTTCAAGGAATATCAAAAACGCACGCCAAATCCGACACCAGTTCAAGCAGCACGCGCGAGTGCGGAATTGGCAAAGGGACCATGTAATTGAAAAATGTAGATGAAAATGTCATTCGACTTCAGATCTGTTTATGAAAAGCTAGACGAATATGCCGCCAAATTTGGCGGCAATTTTGTGATAGCTCTTTCGGGCGGCGGCGATTCTATGGCACTTCTATCTCTTTGCAACGAGTGGCAAATCCAAAGGCAAAATACAAATCAAATAATTCAATTGAATGCCTGCATTATTGATCATGGCATCGCCGATAATTCGCATGAAATTGCGCTGTTGGCCAAAGAGCGCTCTGAAAAAATTGGGATTAATGCGGAAATTTTTAGCCTTGGCACGAAAATAAATACGCGGCTTCAAGAAAATGCGCGAAATTTGCGATATGAAGCTTTGGCGGAATTTTCCGTTCTCAAGCGTGCCAAAATAATTCTTTTGGCGCATAATAAAGACGATCAGATAGAGACAATTGTTTTTCGGATGTCTAGGTCCACTGGACTTGATGGCTTGGTAGGCATGCGTGAATTAAATTCCGCGCGATTTGCTAAGAATATTATTCTTGCGCGGCCATTACTTGGTTATTCACGTCAAGAATTAAGAAACTATTTGATGGTGCGCAATATTGAGTATTTTGACGATCCAGCTAACATCAATACACGGTTTTCGCGCGTCAAGATTCGTCAAAAACTAGCGCAATTATCAGACGCTGGATTTGGATTTGAAAAACTGCTGTCCATTAGCCATGAGGCCAAAAGATTGCGATTCGAATTGGATAAATCCTGCGCTTTTTTATTGGCTACTTGTTTATGTAATGACCCAAAGAATATTTGCCTTATGGGTATTTTTGAGAAAAAAGTCCCAGACATTATCAAATCGCGCCTTATTGGCATGATTATTGATGCCCATAATAAGAAATCCCATAAAATATCACCCCATAAAATTGAAAATCTTTGGAATAAAATAAAGCCTAATGAGCAAAGCGCTGCAACGCTCGCGGGCGTGAAGATTTCAAGGAAAAAAGATCTGTTGTGTTTTGCTTATGCAAAGCCGCGAAAAGGGCAGACTGCAATTCAGCAAATGGATATTGAGGAAATTCTTGATAGCATAAATAAGCTTTTGTGGCATAATGGCGCACTTGCTTAGTTTGAGACGATTAATTGCAGCTTTCACGCAGATTTTGGCCTAAGAAGTGCATTTAATTGTAAATCATATGTAGAGTGATGCCTTTTGGGTCTTTCTAATTTTGATTTGCTAACTATCTATTGTTATTAACCGCGTAAATGGCGGCAAAAGGATATAGAAAATGAAGTTTCGTGATCTTGCGATTTGGGGCATGTTGGCGGTGGCGGTTTTTTCCGTTTTTTCGTTGTTTGCCAAGCAACAAGGAACCGCACAAACGAGTGAAATAAGCTATTCTACATTTGTTTCAGATGTAAATAATGGACAAATTAGGGATGTCGTAATTGCCCAAGAAACGGCCCGCGGTAATAAAAAAGACGGAACTAAATTCGTAACAATTATCCCGTCACGTGCGCGAATTTCGGAACTTTTAGATAAAACTGGTGTTCAATATCGTTTTGAAGCTGATAGACGTGGGTCTTTTCTTGGCCAGTTAATATCTGGTTTGCTTCCTTTGGCATTAATGCTTGGATTATGGTTTTTGGTCATGCGCCAAATGTCGGGTGGCAAGGGCGGCGGCGCTATGGGCTTTGGGAAATCAAAGGCTAAACTTCTTAGCGAAAGCAAAGGTAGAGTTACATTCGAAGACGTAGCCGGTATTGATGAAGCGCGCGAAGAGCTTCAGGAAATTGTCGATTTCTTAAAAGACCCCGCAAAATTTCAGCGCTTGGGCGGTAAGATTCCAAAAGGCGCTCTATTAATCGGACCACCGGGCACAGGTAAAACATTAACGGCGCGCGCAGTTGCCGGCGAAGCCAATGTGCCATTTTTCACTATTTCGGGCTCAGACTTTGTCGAGATGTTTGTAGGTGTCGGCGCAAGCCGCGTGCGCGATATGTTTGTTGACGCAAAGAAAAATGCGCCGTGTATTATTTTCATAGACGAGATTGACGCAGTTGGTCGCCATAGGGGTGCGGGTCTTGGTGGTGGTAATGATGAGCGTGAGCAAACTCTCAACCAATTATTGGTCGAGATGGATGGATTCGAAGCCAATGAAGGCATTATCATTATTGCTGCAACCAACCGTCCTGATGTTCTTGATCCTGCTTTATTGCGCCCGGGCCGCTTCGATAGGCAGGTTACTGTAGGTCTACCCGATATTAATGGCCGCGAGAAAATTTTAAAGGTTCACATGCGCAAAGTTCCAATGTCGGCGGACGTAAATCCAAAAACTATTGCCCGCGGCACACCGGGGTTTTCGGGTGCAGATTTGATGAACCTAGTTAATGAGGCGGCGCTTTTGGCCGCAAGACGCGGCATGCGCCTTGTGACCATGCGCGAATTTGAAGACGCCAAAGATAAAGTCATGATGGGCGTAGAGCGCAAAACAATGGCTATGTCGCAAGAAGAAAAAGAAAATACTGCATACCATGAAGCTGGGCACGCGGTTATTTCTGTTCTTGTTCCAGGTTCCGATCCAATTCACAAAGCAACGATAGTTCCGCGGGGCCGCGCTTTGGGTATGGTTATGTCACTTCCGGAGGGCGATAGATATTCGACGACGCGCGAATGGTGTATAGCGCGTTTGGCTATTCTATTTGGTGGCCGCGAAGCCGAGATTTTGCATTCAGGGCCCGATAAAGTGACCAATGGTGCAACGGGTGATATTCAAATGGCAACAAGCCTTGCACGAAGAATGGTAATGGAATGGGGAATGTCCGAGAAATTGGGCCGCGTTCGTTATCAAAGCAATGAGCAAGAGGTCTTTCTTGGCCACTCGGTTGCCCAATCCACTAATATTTCGCCGGAAACCGCACAATTGATTGACCTTGAAGTTCGCGCATTAATCGAACAGGGCGAACAAACGGCACGTCGATTGCTTGCTGAACACAAGGATAAATGGGAAGCGGTTGCCAAGGCTCTATTGGAGTTTGAAACCCTAACTGGTGAGGAAATTCAGGCAATTATGCGCGGCGAAACGATTGTTCGTAACGATACCGACGAGGCAGATAATAATGGCCCAACCGCATCTTTGCCAACTATAGGTAAAAAGGGCAATAGCGCGCCTGATCCAGAACCTACATTGGCGTAATTGGCATTCTATCCATGAGCACTAAGAACCCAATTATTGATTTATTGGGGCAAAATCGCCCGCTTGTGATGGGAATTGTTAATAATACGCCGGACAGCTTTTCCGACGGTGGTGCTTTTGCAAATCTTGATGATGCCGCCCAGCGCGCCCTTAATCTTATAGACGAAGGCGCCGATATTATTGATATTGGCGGTGAAAGCACGCGCCCTGGCGCCGAGGAAGTTCCAATCGCGCTAGAAATCGAGCGCACAATTGAATTGATTGAAAAACTGCGTAAAAAGACCCAAGCACCTATTTCAATTGATACAAGAAAGCCAGAGGTTGCCAGACTTGCAATCGCTGCCGGTGCAAACCTATGGAATGATGTTTCAGCTCTTAGTTTTTCGCCAGATTCAATTGCAATTGCGGCAAAACTTGATGTGCCAATAGTCCTAATGCATTTTCAAGGACTGCCCGAAACAATGCAGGAAAATCCATACTATCGCGATGTTATTGCCGAAGTTTTGGCATTTTTGACCCAAAGGGTTGCTGCGGCCATTAATGGCGGCATAGAGCGTAAGAATTTGATTTTAGATCCTGGAATTGGGTTCGGAAAAACTCTCGAACATAATCTTGAGCTAATAGCTAATTTGCAAAAATTTGCGGCCCTTGGTTTGCCAATTTTGTTCGGCTCATCACGAAAAAATTTCATTAAACTTATTGATGAAAAGGCTCAAAACCCGAAAGATCGTTTGGGCGGCTCTATTGCCACCGCCATTATCGCCGCCAATAAAGGCGCGCGCATTATTCGCGTTCATGATGTTGCCGCAACCAAACAGGCTTTATTATTGCAATCGGCAATAAATAATAGCTACCATTAAGTATTGAACAATCGACTCTTTGGGCAACAAAAAACGGGCCACTAATGGGCCCGTCTATTTGCATTAGCAAACTAAGTTTATGCTGCTTCTGTTGACGAACGACGACGTGGTAAGCCGTTAATCATATCTGAACGAACGTCAGTGCGGCCAGAACGCATAGCTGGAACAAAACCTTCATCAACCATCTCTACGGTTACGTCATAACCGCGCTCGCGCCAATATTCTTGAATCTTAGCTTTTAAACGACGCGCGCCTTCACTTGTGCAAAAATCGCCTTCCATAATTTCCTCTTAAAATGTCTTCATTCCGTTTTTTGAATGATTTAAAAATACTCTTGAGCACTTTCTTAGGGCTCAGTGTGGGGCGGCTTAAACACTATTGTTACAACAATATCAAGCATAAAATTGTCGTATAAATTATTTATTTCTGTCACAAAAATATCTTTAAAAACACGCTTGACAACACTTCTATTCTATATTGTGACGTTTATCTCGCATTTGACGAAAAATTTCACCTTCCATATAGCGTTTTCGATAAAATATTGCCTTATTATTGATGGCTTTTCTTAAGACTTGTTCAGGAAGCGCTTCCATAAACCGGTGTCATAGCAACTATGCATTTATGCATATCTTGATTTTTGCGAAAAATTGCAGGGCTTTTTCTATAAATAATTTGGCTTTTGTCCAAATTTTTTGGAAGAATGAATCAAATCCAAAATAATTTAATCGCGAATGCGTCGAATTTGAAATTAGCTTTTTATTGCGTATACGCCAAATTTTTCCGGTGGGGTTTGCCGATAGTTGCGCGCAATGGTCGCACACCAAAGGCTTGCAAAACAATTAACTTGGGGATAGTGGCGATAATATGAAAACACCAAGCAGAACAAGCGAGCGCAATATAGCGTTTGTTTTTTCGCAATTGCTAATAGCGGTTGCGGTTTTGGCGCGTGTTATTATTCCCCAAGGCTTTATGATTGGTGAGAATATTGGTTCGGATGGCGGCAATAGAATAAGTATAATTCTCTGCACCGCCCAAGGTGATCTTCCGGCTACTATTGACAGTAATGGCGATATCCGCATTGGAGAAGATGCTCCTTCTGATCATGAAAATGGCGACAATGGCCCGAATAATCATTGCACTTTTGTTGGTGCATTGGCGGATTTATCGGTCAATAGCAGTAAATTTGACTATAAGGCCGCCAATTGGGACTTTAGCCTCATTGCTGCTCAATACGATATTACGCAAATCGGCAATGGTCTTGCGGCGCCGCCGCCGCCGAAAACCGGCCCCCCTATTTTCTCATAAAGTTAATTTCGTGCAGCACTTTTGATTATGGCTGCTAATTGCGCGTGCGCGCGCGTTAATTTTATTCGAGAAATTTCATGACTATCAGGATTGGTAACGCATGATTGGATTTCCAATCTCGCGAAAGGCTCTAGCGAGCTAAGCCCGAATTAAATATTTTAGATTTACATCAATATTGGAGAAGAAAATGAAAAGACCATTTATTGCAGTTTCAATGATTGCATTCATGGCTGCGTGCAGCCAAGCAGAAGCGCTAAAATCTGAGGTAGCGGCAAAAGCCGGCGTTGAAGTAATAGATGCTCGTATTCGTGCGCCATTAGGCGGCGCAGGCGTGACCGCAGGATATGTAACTATAAAAAACCATGACAGTGCGGCCGTGGAAATTATAGGCGGTAGCACAGATATTGCTAAAACCCTAGAATTTCATACCCATGAAAAGGGTCCAGATGGCATGATGCAAATGCGCCAAGTCGAGAGATTTGTAATTGCGCCAAACGATAGCCTTGTCCTTGAACCGGGCGGCAAGCATTTTATGCTCTTTACGCCAAAAGAAGGTCTAAAAGCGGGCGATACGGGTCATCTTACCCTTAATACAAAAAGCGGAACGCCAATCGAATTTGATGCCATTGTTGTAACCAATCCAAAAGTGGAAACCGGCGCCGCCCATGAAGGCATGAAGCCTGAAACGGCTGATAATGAAAAATCTGGTGATGATGCCAAAAAGCCAGATAGCCACGACAATCATTAAAGAATTTCCCACCCCTCAATTGGGAATAATACTTGGCGGAGCGCTTTGCGCTTCGCCTTTTTTTCGCGCTTGTTTTGGTTGCAAATTGGCCATAATATATCGCCTATATGAGGACTAAAAATGAACAGATATTTTGAGCAAACACCAAAGAATACGATTTCGCGTTCAATTAAAATGAAAAATCACGATATTGCCTATTGGGAGCGGCCAAGCAAAGGTTTGGCAAAGGGCACCATACTATTCGTGCATGGTAATAGTGCGTCTAAATCTGCCTTTGTCAAACTATTTGAAACTGCTGAATTGTTGGAATATCGATTATTTGCGTTTGATTTGATTGGCTGCGGTGAAAGCTCCAATGCGAAAAAACCTGAGCAAGAATATACAATCCCCGCGCTCTCGCAATTAGTGATAGATTTTACCAAAGCCATGCAGTTGGGCAAATATGTCATTATGGGTTGGTCTTTGGGTGGGCATATTGCAATTGAAACCCTAAACCTTGGCGCTGAACCAAAGGCGATTATCCTAACTGGCACGCCGCCGTGTGGACCTGCAATAGAAGAAATTGCAACCACCTTTTTGCCGGCACCGGGCGCAGAAGTGACCAGCGCTGAAACGCCTACACCTGATCTCTTAGAGGCATATATTAAAACGCTATATTCGCCATCCGAGGCGCCAGACATTCTCGCTAAAGCAGTTTATCGCGCAGATGGTCGTTTGCGCTCCAACCTGTTTGCGCATTTCTTGACCGCGCAAGATATGAAACCGCAAAGGCAAACCGTTGCTGAAACTCAAATCCCGATAGCCCTTATTCAAGGTGATCTGGAGCCGTTTTTTGATCCCAAGCTGGTTGATAAGCTCGAATTTGGCAATCTATGGCGCGGTCAGACCCAGTGGATTGCTAATGCCGGCCACGCGCCATTTCTAGACAAGCCCAGTGAATATGCAAAGGTTTTGTATGAATTCTTAAACGGTCTTTCCTATTAACTAATCGCATTTGATCTGCATTTGCTATAGTCGCGGGTGATTATTAGTTTT
>CAYTWK010000086.1:0-3365 GCA_964442095.1 uncultured Caulobacteraceae bacterium
CGTTCAAACAGCTGGAGTTAGGTAATAAATGGCGTGTTTTATTCGATATTTAACTGCGAAGGTGTGCAATGGGGGCTTTCATTGTCCGCGAAATAATGACAATAGGGCTTTGAGTGGATTTTCATGGTGAATTTAACTTGTGGAATCTCTTTTATATCTATAATAATCAATATTATTATTAGTGGTTTAATATAGTCGAGGGCAAAATGTCTGATATTTTAGAAAAAGTAAAAGCAATCGTAATCGAACACTTGAACGCTGATGCGGACAAAGTTGTTGAAAATGCAAATTTCATTGATGATTTGGGTGCTGATAGCCTCGATACAGTTGAATTGGTTATGGCATTTGAAGAAGCTTTCGAAGTAGAGATTCCTGATGATGCTGCTGAAAAAATCCAAACTGTCGGCGACGCAGTCAAGTTTATCACAGAGAAAAAAGCGGGTTAATCCTATATGGCGCGCCGCGTTGTGGTGACCGGTATCGGCCTCGTAACTCCTGTAGGGGTCGGGGCCGATTTCGTTTGGAAACAGATAATTAACGGCGTTTCGGGTGCTGGTCCGGTTACGCGCTTTGATGCCAGCGAGCTTGGCATTCGTTATGCCTGTGAAGTTCCGCAAATTAATGGCTTTGGTGGCGGTGGTCCAGATATAGAAGGGTCATTAAATCCTGACGATGTAATGAATCCACGCGATAGAAAGCGCGTTGATGACTTTATTCTTTACGGCATTGCTGCTGCCGAAGAAGCAATTAAAGATTCCGGCTATTCAGCACATACCCAAGAGCAACAAGAACGCACCGGTGTGATGATTGGTTCGGGTATTGGCGGTTTGCAAACAATTGCTGAAAATGCCCTAGTGCTAGAACGCGATGGTCCGCGCCGTATAAGTCCGTTTTTTGTGCCATCGGCGCTAATTAATCTTGTTTCTGGCCATGTTTCAATAAAACACCAATTCAAAGGTCCGAATCATTCGGTTGTAACTGCTTGCGCAACCGGTGCCCATGCGATTGGTGATGCCGCGCGCATGATTAAATATGGTGACGCTGATGTTATGATTGCCGGCGGCACCGAAGCTGCGGTTTGCAAGCTTGGAATGGTTGGCTTTGCTGCGGCGCGCGCACTTTCAAGTGGGTATAATGATGACCCAACTAAAGCTTCCAGGCCCTATGATAAGGATAGAGATGGCTTTGTTTTGGGTGAGGGCGCGGGAATCGTGGTTCTCGAAGAATATGAGCATGCAAAAGCGCGCGGCGCAAAAATATATGGCGAACTAATGGGATATGGCCTTTCTGGTGATGCTCACCATATTACGGCACCTGCTGATGATGGCGATGGTGGATTTCGGGCGATGCGTAGCGCCTTGAAAGATGCTGGTCTTTCGCCAAAAGATATTGATTATGTCAATTCCCACGGAACTTCTACGCCCCTTGGCGATGAAATTGAACTTAGGGCAATTGAGAGATTATTTGCCGAAAATTGTGATGGGCTTACGGTTTCTTCAACCAAGTCTGCAATTGGCCATTTATTGGGTGCAGCTGGATCGACCGAATCTATTTTCTGCCTCCTTGCAATGCGTGATAATATTGCGCCACCTACTTTAAATCTTGAAAACCCATCAATTGAGACCAAAATTGATCTTGTGCCCAAAAAGGCAAAGCCAATGAAAATTGATTATGCAATGTCAAATTCGTTTGGATTTGGTGGAACCAATGCAGCCTTAGTATTTGGCAAAGTAAAACCCTAAGATGTCTGACGCGGCCCGCGAATTTAGAGCTAAGAAAAAAGCTAAAGCTCTACAAAAAGCCAAGAAATTTGAATTGTTTGGAATTGGCATAATTGGCCTTTTGGCGATTTTATGTCTTGCCTTAATTGCTGGATTTTTTATTGGCCCAGGGCCAAAGGCACAAAGCGGAAAAAGCACGGTTTTTGTAGTCGAAGCGGGTGATGGCGCGGCCAGAATTGCTAGCAATTTGCGCAAGAAAAAACTAATCCGTGCGAGTTTCACTTTTAAGACTTTGTCAGTTCTGACGGGGGCTTCAAAAAAGCTAAAGCCGGGTGAATATGTTATTCCGTCCGGTGCATCGCCAATTAGGGTTCTTAATATTTTAACACGCGGTGATTCATTGGCCCATAAGATTACAATTCCCGAGGGTTGGACTAATGGAATGGCCTATGAGCGTATTGCCAATAATCCTATTTTAACGGGTGACTTGCCGCCTATGCCAGAGGAAGGCATGCTTGCGCCAGATACATACAAAGTGAAGCGTGGAGACACACGCGCTGCAATCGTGGCGCAAATGCAAGCGGCACAGACAAGAATTATTGATGATTTATGGCTAAAGCGGGCCGCTGACCTTCCGATTAAAACCAAATCCGAGGCTATTATCTTGGCTTCTATTGTTGAAAAAGAAACTGGAATTGCAAGTGAGCGCCCGGAAGTTGCGGCAGTTTTCATTAATCGGCTTCGTAAAGGCATGAAATTGCAATCTGACCCGACAATTATCTATGGCATTACCAAAGGGCTTCCGATTGGACGAAAAATCTATAAGAGCGAGATTGAAAAGCCGCATCCGTGGAACACTTATGTAATTCCGGCCCTGCCGCCGACGGCAATTGCAAATCCGGGGCGCGATGCGATTGCCGCTGTCCTTAATCCGCCACAAAGCAAATATTTATTCTTTGTTGCTGATGGCACTGGCGGCCATGTTTTTGCTGAAACTTATGCCGAACATGATAGAAATGTTCAAAAATGGCGAGCGATAAGGGCAATGAAAGAAAAGGCTGATGCAGATCTTGCTGGCGAAACAAAATAGGAAACTATAATTATGGAAAAGGCTAAAAGACAAAGGCGCGGCTTGATGTTGGTTCTTTCTAGTCCTTCGGGCGCGGGCAAAACTACTTTATCGCGCAAATTAGTTAGCGAAGACGACGGTATTAGTCTTTCAATTTCATGGACTACTCGCGATAAGCGCCCGGGTGAAGAAAACACTGAGCATTATCATTTTGTATCCAAAGATGAATTTAGAAAAATGCGTGCCCAAGACGGCTTTTTGGAATGGGCTGAAGTTCATGATAATTATTACGGCTCTCCGCGTGCGCCGATTATGAACGCCCTTGAAAGCGGTAAAGACATTCTTTTCGATATTGATTGGCAAGGTGCGCAGCAATTGAGCAATACAGCACCTGATGATGTTGTTCGCATATTTATTTTGCCGCCATCGATGAAGGAATTGAAAAATCGCTTGATTGGGCGCGATCAAGATGATGCCAAAATAATTAAGAAGCGAATGACTAATGCATATGGCGAAATTTCGCGCTGGGAAACTTTTAATTACATCTTAGTCAATGAAGATTTTGATGACACCTA
>CAYTWK010000086.1:3375-7555 GCA_964442095.1 uncultured Caulobacteraceae bacterium
AGCAATTGAAGACGATTGTCGCCGCCGAGCGTATTAGGCGCAGAAGGCAGCCGTGGCTAAGTGGGTTTGTTACCTCTTTGTTGAATGAGGATACATAGGGTCAGGTTTGGCGCGCCTTGAGCGCCAATGCAAGCCTATAAAACCCCTCGGGCGGAACGTTTTCGGCTCTTAGGGTTTCTTCAATCCCAGCCTCTATCAAAAGTTCGGAAATTCCATCAAATTTCGAAAGGCTCGAGCGGAGCATTTTTCGCCTCTGTCCAAATGCTGCGGCGGTAAGTTTTTCGAGTATTCCCATTTCACTAAAGCAATTTTCCTTTGGCTCTATTGAAACAACGGCACTTTCGACTTTTGGCGGCGGTGTGAAGGCCAGTCGCGAAATCGGCATTGCAATTCGTGCGTTGCATAATGCATCAGAGATAATAGCCAATCGGCCGTATTCCTTGTCCCCAGTTTTAGCGCAAATTCGCTTTGCCACCTCGAGCTGAAACATCAGTGTCATAGGCCATTTTCGAATTTCCTCGGAATTAATCCAATTTATGAACAATTGCGTGCCGACATTATATGGCAGGTTTGCAATGATTTTGGGATTTTGTTCCGATAGATTTCGCTCCTTTTGCAAAATTGCCAAATCTATACTTAGGGCGTCCGCTTCTATAACTTCAAAGCGTTCGCCATATTCTTTGAAATAATCACGTAAATGCTCGGCAAAGCGCCTATCCTTTTCGATAGCAATTAATCTTTTCGCGGGACTTTGCAAAAGTGCAGCCGTTAATCCACCGGGCCCTGGGCCAATTTCAAAAATTATATCTTGGGCCGTTATATTCGCGAGGCGCGCAATCTTAGAGGTTAGATTAATATCCAATAAAAAGTGCTGCCCTAGGCTTTTTTTCGCAAATAGGCCTTGATCCTTTAGGATTGCACTTAAGCTCGGCTTATCCATTATTTTTTGCCCGGTTTTGTGCGAGTTCATGCGCCAGCTTAATTGCATTTATTAAGCTTTGCGGATTGGCATTATATTCGCGCGCGATATTAAAACCGGTTCCGTGATCTGGCGAAGTTCGTATAATCGGTAATCCAAGCGTAACATTAACACCGCCCCAATAATCCAGTGTCTTAATCGGTATGAGGCCTTGATCATGATACATTGCAATGAAGCAGTCATATTTTGCGCGATTATCAGGGTTGAACGCACTATCGGCAGGCAGTGCATCGCTACAATCAATTCCTTCTTGACGTAAAAGCGCAGCAGCGGGATTTATTATCTCTAATTCTTCTTTACCCATTGTCCCGCTTTCTCCGGCATGTGGATTTAATCCCAAAAGCGCTATTTTTGGCTCCTTAATAGAAAAATCTCTCTCTAGTGCCGAATTGGTCGCACGGGCTATTTTCAAAACCAAATCAATAGTGAGTAGATTAGGGACTTTGGAAAGCGCCTCGTGGATTGTGACCAATGCTACTTTTAGCCCATCAATTGCGAGCATCATAACAGGGCCGCGCGGCGCATCAAATTGCCTATCCTTGCATAAATCGGCGATAAACTCTGTATGTCCTCCAAAGCTAAATCCGGCTGCATACAAAATATTTTTGGCAATTGGCAAAGTTACCAATGAGGACGCGTGATTTTTTAAAACCAAATCTGTTGCGGCTTCAATTGACTTAATTATTCCCTTCGCATTGTTTGGATTTGGGCTGCCGATAATTGTTTTTTCTTTTAATTCACAAATGTCCAAGATTGGTAATTTATTCGCGAATTGGGACTTTGCAGCGCCAATACTTTCAATTGGCTCAATAATTCCATTCAAACCAAGCCTATCTGCAGCTTCTATAAATGGGGCAATTGCGCCGACAATAGCAAAATCAATATCTAAATCATTTGACTTAGCAAAATAATGCCAAGCTTTAATTGCGATTTCGGGCCCAATTCCTGACGGGTCACCCATTGAAATCGCTATAGTCATAATATTGCTCTAAAGCTAATAATTAACAATGGCGGCATCACGGCGAATATCGCGTAAATAGCCACGGGCAATAGTGCCCATTTCTTGATCCATCATGCTATCTTCGATTTGTTCGCGTGTCGGTATATCATCGCCATTCACTTGGCGTGAGCATATAACCATCGAATGAACACCCGTAGCCGTGCGGAAAACTTCGGTTGTGCCACCGATTTTAACGTCCGTTAAGCGCGCTTGATATTCAGTGGAAAGATCCGTCTCCACTACGCTTCCGAGATCCGCAACCTCAAGTCCATTTCGGGTCGCAAGTCTTGCAACACCTTCGCAGCCACCGCGAAGTCCAGCTTTTGCGCTATTCAGGCTAGAGGCGGCGCGATCCCAAACGCTCTGTGCCGAATTTGCTGGAACAGTCTTTGAAATTTCTTTTAGGCCGTATGTTGCAATTGGTGGTTTGCCGTCGCGCTTGGCGCGAACACCTACAATCATATAGCCGCCTTGAACTTGAATAGGATCTGAAATCTGGCCAGCCCCAATTGTATCTATAATTTTCGCGACTTCGGGGCGCAATTCACCGCTAACTACCCAGCCCAAATCGCCGCCCGCCGCAGCCGATGGCGAATATGACCATTGACGCGCAACTGCGGCAAAATTGGAACCATTTCTAATCTGGTTCACCAAGGTTTTGGCGCCTGCTAATGCCTGGTCTGCTTCACTTGCGTCATTGACTTCAACGAAAATTTCGGAAACTTGATATTGCTGCTTATCAGCGCTTGCAAGAATTCGTCTTAATGCGTCATTCACCTGCTGGCGCGAAACTTTAACTTTTGAAGAAAAGCGGCCCGAGACAATTCTTTGCCATAAAACTTCTGCGCGGGTCTTATCGCGATAGGATTGGATTGAAATCCCAGCTTGTTGCAAGTCTCTAAAGAATGCCTCCAATGTTGCGCCATTTTGCCGCGCTTGATTGGTCAGAATTCTATCAACCTCGGCATCGCTCATTTGAACTTTGAAACGGCGTGCTTCTTGGATTTGTAGCCGCTCATTGATAAGCGAATTCAAAGCCTGTTGGCTTGCTTGAACAATTACTTCGGGTGTAGGTTCTTTAACATCACTCGTGATTAAAATGAATCTTGTTCTTTGACGAACATCAAAAGTCGTAATCGGCTCATCATTTACGACAGCCGCAACGCCTGCCGCTAGGCCAGTTGATTGCGATATTGCGGTTTGTGGGACCAATGCCGCACAAATTGCGATTGCCCCTATACAGGATTTAGAACAATCTTTGACAAATGCCGCGAATTTCAATTTCATAACCTCTAACTTTCAAATCTCACGCGTAACAATGTTCGCATTTGAAAACACAAATTCCAATAGTTTCAATAGGGCGCAATTAATCATCTTTCAATGCTTTTAACTTTGCAATTAATGATATTTAATGATGTTAAATTGCTAAATTACAGCGCTAGACAAAAAATACTGATTAGTTCTTATTAGCGTAACTATTCAAATGGATCATCATCAATAACCCCGAGCGTTTTAAATGCAATCTGAACTTTGAATCCACGCGAAGGAGCAATAAGTCCATTTGCAGTGTTTTGTTCTTCGTAGAATGCGCGAACATCTGTGCATTCGTCACCAAATTTCACACCCACTTGAGTAAGTAAATTAGTTTGGCTCCGAATATCGCGCCAATTATTTGCAAACACGTCGAAATATTTTGCTATTTTGATACTCGTCGTCGTTACCAGCTCTCGGTTTGCACGGCTTAGGCCGCCATATCTAAAAGGCACTTCATGATAACGTGCATCAGCGGTAATGCGCCACCAATTCACTGAAGCAACCGCTTCGGCGCGAACCAAGTCTAAGCTTTGAGCATCAAAGCGTGTATTCCCAGAAAGCTTAAGCTTTGAGCCATATGAAATCTCTAGGCTTGTGACAAAATCGCCATCTTTTTTATCGCGATTGCTTATTCTATCAAGAAAAGGGTTAGTTTCGGAATTGAACTGTTTCCCGACAAACCAATTGATAGTCATATCATTTGGTGCCTGCACCCCAAGCGTCGTGCCCAATGTTATATGGCTTCCGCCATTCCAATTATCAATCGCGCTTTTGCTGATTGGCGCGAAATAGGAAGTGTGATTATTTTCGTAGCCGGCATAGTCTTCTAGGGTTACTTTGGCCCTCTGGTTATCCTTGGTTGCCGCGGTTAGATTAATCCTTGGCTC
>CAYTWK010000087.1:0-7533 GCA_964442095.1 uncultured Caulobacteraceae bacterium
AGCGAGGCTAATTGATACCGGCTTCAGGCGGCGGCAAATGGCTGCGGTGGCACGTGCACTTGATACATATTTTGACCAATTGGATATAAGAGCTCGCGGTAATCGCAACCGCTAATCTGGTGTTAAATTAAGCTAAAAAGAGCCATTGTTTTACAGCAGATTTACAGCATGTGGCTTTTCATAATGCATGAACATTGATAGGTAATTACGCTCGGGTTAAGGATGCACAGACCCATTGAAAAAAAGGTATTATTTGTTCTAATTTCCCTCTATTGGGGAATCTTTGAATAGAGTTTTAGGAAGCCGCATGCGATCAGCGTATAAAATTTTTGCTCTATTGGCTCTGACAATAGTTGCTTGCGGCGTAGTTCTGTCGGCAATATTTTTATCAATGGCTTTGGCGACTTTGCCGGATCACCAAAAATTAGCCTCGTATCAACCCGCTATCTCTAGCAAAATATATTCCGCAGACGGTGCTCAAATTGGTCTTTTCGCTCGGCAGAACCGTGCCTATATGCCACTCGATGCGATTCCAAATCATGTTGTCGCGGCTTTTATGTCTGCCGAAGATAAGGATTTCTATTCACATAAAGGCGTGGACCCAATGGGTATTGCGCGCGCCATTCTCTTTAATATCACCACCGCCGGTGAGGGGCGCCGCATGCAGGGCGCGTCCACTATTACCCAGCAAGTTGCGGAAACCGTTCTTTTGGCAGATTCAGGCGCCAAAAGGGGTCTTGATCGCTATATTGCAAAAATTCAGGAGGCTTTGGTTTCAGTGAGAATTGAAGAAATTCTTACCAAAAACCAAATTATGGAAGTCTATCTCAATCAGATTTTTTTGGGCTTTCGTTCCTATGGTGTCGAAGCGGCGGCACAAACTTATTTTGGTAAAAGTGTAAAAGATATTTCGGTGTCAGAAGCAGCCTATCTCGGTGCATTGCCAAAGGGTCCAAATAATTACAACCCATTGCGCCATAAAGAAAAAGCTAAAGGGCGGCGCGATTGGGTTATTAAAAGAATGCATGAGAATGGTTTCATCACTCGTGCCCAAATGATTAGCGCCCAAGCGGACCCTTTAAATTATCAACCTAAACCGCGTGGCTCTTGGACCAATCCTGAAGCTGGCGAATTTGTTGAAGAAGTAAGACGCGATCTCATTCGCAGGTTTGGCCCCGATGCGCCGTATTCTCGTGGTTTTATCATTAGAACTACAGTTGACCTTGAGGCGCAAAGAAATGCGCGGGCGGCTCTCCAAAGGGGTTTAAATCGCTTTAGTCCAAATCGGCAACGCGGTTTTGCGGGCGCTGTTGGTTGGCTAACACCTGATGAACAATTTGCAACTAAGCTAAGGGCAACCAATTTTAGAGCGCCAGATAGGGGCAATGTATTGGCGGTTGTGATGGATAATGCGCAGCGCTATGGCCTATCTAGTGGTAAGAAGGAAATCATCCCGCAAGAGGATAAGGATTGGAGCGCAAGATCAAATAAGCCACTTACTGACGGCGCGGTCGTCTGGCTTGCGCGCGGCGACAATGGAACATTTCGCCTTAGGCGCCCGCAGAATATCGAAGGTGCATTGGTTTCAATCAATATTCATAATGGCAATGTAATGGCTATGGCCGGCGGCTATGACGCAGAGGATTCTGGCTTTAATCGTGCGACACAGGCGCGGAGGCAACCTGGTTCATCATTTAAGCCTATTATTTATGCCGCAGCTCTCGAGCAAGGAATGACTCCCGAAACAAAAATTCAGGATAGTAAGATACAAGGTGGCGGTTGGGGCCCTGAAAACGCTGACCGGCGCTATTATGGCGTTATGACACTGCGCCAAGCACTTGTTTTGTCACGCAATACCGTAACTGTTCGCATTGCACGAAGAATAGGTATGCGGCGGGTTGCCGATTATGCTCGGCGCTTTGGCGTTTATGATGACTTACCCAATGATTTGACAATGGCACTTGGGGCAGGGGAGACAACTGTTTTGAAACTTACTGCAGCGTTTGCAGCGTTTCCGAATAGTGGCCGATATATTCCACCAGTGTTTTATGATCGCCTCCAAGATTCGCGTGGGCGGACAGTTTGGCGCTCTGATAGGCGTTCATGCGCAGGATGCGATTTACCATTTGATCCGAAATTGCCACCGCCACATATCGAACCCCAAGGTAATCAGGTGATTAGCCCAAGAACTGCATGGGAAATGACGACTATTTTGCGCGAAGCTGTAACCAAAGGGACAGGAAAAAGCGCACAATTTAGCCACCCTGTTGGCGGCAAAACCGGAACTACAAATGATGTTAAGGATGCTTGGTTTGTTGGGTTTACACCAAGCTATGCTACTGGAATTTTCGTCGGATATGATACGCCAAGACCAATAGCCGGCGGTAGCGGTGGCGGCGGCACAATTTCCGCGCCAATCTTCCGTGATTATATGACTAATTTTATGGCAAACCGGCCAAAAGAGGAATTTAATCCATCACAAGAAGTGCTTAGAGAAATTGGTGCCGAAGAACGTATGAATGTAATCGCCCAATTACAATCAAACTCACCGAATGCGTCGTCTTCGATTTCTGGGCTTCGTGGGAATAATCGCGACATCATTACAAAAAACGCAGCATCGCGGGTCGGAAACGAAGAAGTGATCGGTGACGAAGAAAAAAGGCCAAGAAGAAGGCAATAATGCCTTTATTGGAAATGATATGCGCGCCGAGCTGGAAAATCTAAAAATAGATATAGAAAAATCGATTTCACTTTTGAAACAGAGGGCTAACCCTTCTGAGGCACAGCGTCGCCTCGATGAATTAGAGGCCCTAAGCCAAGAAGCTGATTTTTGGGACAATCCGCAAAAAGCACAGTCGCTCATGCGCGAAAAGAATACACTTACAAAATCGCTTGGCGAGATTGAAGAGATTGAACGCGCCCTTTATGACAATATCGAATTGAGTGAGCTAGCGGAATTAGAGGGTGATGAAGCCATTATTGATGAAGCGAAAGCAGCGTTAGAGGATACACGAGAACGCGCCCGTAGAGCGGAACTTGAAGCACTATTGAGTGGTGAAGCAGATGCAAATGATTGCTATATGGAAATCAATGCTGGCGCAGGTGGCACAGAAAGCCAAGACTGGGCGGCTATGCTGCGGCGCATGTATATGAGATGGGCGAATTCGCGCGGTTTTGTAATTGAACAGATTGATGAGAATATTGGCGAAGAAGCAGGCATTAAGTCTGCCACTATCCTTATTAAAGGGGAATTTGCATACGGATGGGCGAAAACAGAATCAGGGGTTCATAGATTGGTTCGAATTTCACCATTCGATTCAAATGCAAAGCGGCATACAAGTTTTGCGAGCGTTTGGGTTTATCCAGTTATTGACGATGAAATTGAAATTGAAATTGATGAAAAAGATGTCCGTATAGACACTTATCGGGCCCAAGGCGCCGGTGGGCAACATATTAATACTACCGATTCTGCGGTCAGGATTACCCATATTCCCACAAATATTGCCGTAGCTTCCCAACAGGAGCGATCACAACACAAGAACCGCGATATTGCGTGGAAAATGCTACGGGCGCGCCTCTATGAATTAGAATTGCAAAAGCGCGAAGAAGCTGCGCAATCACTTCAGGACAGCAAGACAGATATTGGCTGGGGGCATCAAATTCGTTCTTATGTCTTACAGCCCTATCAAATGGTCAAAGATCTACGAACCAATCTGGAGACTTCGGATACTGGCGGTGTATTAGATGGCGATTTAGATAAATTTATGGCCGCATCACTTGCGGCCAAGGTTGCTACCCACCAATAGAGCTCAAAGGTCGCTCGATTGATTGGGCGATATCTATTTAAAAGATTGCCAATTGGCAAAATCCTAATTGTTTAGAGCAAAACCTTCGTCTAATTCAGCAGCAAGTGCAGATTTAGTATCTGATTTAGCTTTTACGGCGTCTGCCTTCGAGCTAGCGCGTTTCTTTGACGCACTTGGTTTGGTTTTATCAATTATTGTATTTTCATCTTTTTTTGCTGGTGCTTCTAATTGGTTAGTTGATGCACCCAATGGATCAGCAAGACGTTTTGAGCGTCCTTCAAAAACGCCGCCTTCTTCGATGATTAGGACCGCGTGTGTCAAATCACCTTCAATAGAACCAGTTCCAGCCAAAAGGATTGTGCGGGCAACAACATTGCCAGATATGCGTCCACGAACTGTCGCTGTTTCGGCGGTTACATTCCCTGCAATATGACCATTAACTCCAACAGTGAACAATGCGCAACGAACATCGCCCTCGACATTTCCATCAACCGAAAGGTCACCTGCACAAACAATTGAACCCAAAACATTTGTTTGAGCAGCAATTACAGACGGCGGCGCCTTTTGCACAATAGTTTCTTCAGTTTCTGTTTGCGACGGAATAATTGAAACGATAGTTGCTTCTTCGTCTTGCACTTTTGGCTTTTTGCCCCAAATCATATTGAATTCCTTTTTCTAAAGTAAGTTTCTATGCGGCGAAACCATTAAACTAATCAAGATAAAAATTCTATATATCCATTACAATTGCAGCAATTTTAAGGCGCGATTTGCTTTGCAGCCTCTAAAACTTCGGATATGTGGCCAGGGATTTTAACTTTTCGCCAAATACGAGTAATTTTACCACTTTTATCAATTAGAAATGTAGATCTATCCATTCCCATATATTTTCTTCCATACATGGATTTTTCGACCCATACACCATAGGCATTGGCTAGGACTAATTCTTCGTCGCTAAGAAGTGGGAGTTTTAGGTCATATTTGGCAATAAATTTATCATGGCTTTTGACGCTATCTTTGGAAACGCCAATTACAACCGCATTTACCTTATTAAACTCGCTTATGTGTTCCGAGAATTGTTGCGCTTGTGAGGTGCAGCCAGATGTATCATCCTTTGGATAAAAATAAAGAACAATAGTTTTTCCAGAGAATTTATCTGAACTTAGGGTTACATTACCATTCGCTGGAAGGTTAAACTTTGGCGCTTCATCGCCGATTGCTAGTTCTGTCATTTTGATTTCCGTCTATATAAAAACTACATTTAAATGGCGTTTTTTGCCAAGTGAGAGTTTCACTTTGCCTGAGTTACGCATTTCGTTTGTAATCGGTTCACTTACGTCTTTTACAGCGACATCGTCGATTTTTAAACCGCCGCCATTTGCAAGTCGCTTTGCTTCACCATTTGATGCCGCAAGGCCAGCAGCAACAAATAGAGATGCTATCGAGCCTTCAAAGTCTTTTAATTCCACTTCGGGCAGGCCGCTATTTGCGCCCATACCGCTAAATTGTGCCCTTGCCGCCGCCAATGCGTTCTGCGCATTTTCTTCCCCATGAAGCATTTTAGTGATTTCGGTTGCAAGAATTTCTTTGGCAACATTTATCTCGGAGCCGCCAAGCGAACCCAATCTTTCACATTCATCTAGTGGTAATTCAGTCAGGAGTTTACTGAACTTTCCGACGTCCTCATCAGCAACGTTTCGCCAATATTGCCAGAAATCGAATACCGGCAATAAATCTTGATTAAGCCATATAGCACCTGCTGCACTCTTGCCCATTTTTTGGCCAGCATTATTCATCAAGAGCGGTTGGGTTAACGCGTAAACCTCTTTTTGATCGGCTCTGCGGCAAAGCTCAACACCTTGGATAATATTACCCCATTGGTCGGAGCCGCCCATTTGTAAATTACACTCATAACGTCGTGAAAGTTCTAGGAAATCATATGCCTGCACAAGCATATAATTCATCTCTAGGAAAGTAATCGGTAATTCTTGGTCAAGACGGCGCTTTACAAAATCAAGGGCTATCATTTTATTGATGGTAAAATGGCGCCCGATTTGGCTTAGCATATCAAACCATGTGATACTTTCGAGCCATTCAATATTATCGACCATGATTGCTTTATTTGGGCCAAAATCGATATATTTATCAAATACACTTTGAATTCCGGCCTTATTTTCGGCAATTTTCTCATGGGTTAGAATTGGTCTTGCTTCGTTTTTGTCTGAAGGGTCACCAATTCTTGTCGTGCCAGAGCCCATTAGTGCAATTGGTGTTCCGCCGCATTGCTGCAGACGCCTTAGCAATAATATTTGCGTTAGCGATCCAACATGAAGGGAAGGGGCAGTGCAATCAAACCCGATATAGCCAATTAATGGCTTGCCACCTTTTTCGCCTTCTAGGGCGGTCTTGTCTAATGCGTCCAAATCGCTCGCTTGGTAAAATTGCCCACGCTCGGTGATTAGATTCACAAAGGCGGATTTGAATTTTGTATCGATTGACATTTTAGCTTTTCCAAAGATTGCAACTTTATTGGGTTTGCCCTTATAGGATTAATCGAGATTTTAAAAGGACGATATTACATAATGCGTGATTTAAAGCGTGAATATTGGGCGATTGGCCTAATGACTGGAACCGCACTTGATGGTTTTGTTGATATCGCATTGTTGAAAACCGATGGGGAAAGAATAATTGAACTCGGTCCATATGATTTGATTGAATATTCACAAAAGAATCGCGCGGTTTTAAGTGAAGCAGTCAGCCGCGCGCTCGAATGGCAATTTATCGGAAATCGGCCGACAATTCTTAACGAAGCCGAGCGTCTTATCACCGAAATTTACGCGCACGCCATCAAAGAATTTCTAGCCAGAAACAAGATTGAGCCTGAAAAGATTGACTATATTGGTGCGCACGGACTTACGGTTCTTCATCATCCACCAAATAGTCACCCGATTGGACAGACTTTGCAATTATTGGATGGCAAAAGATTATGTGAACTTGTTAACATACCTATAGTTTATGATTTTCGCTCAAACGATATGAAACATGGTGGCCAAGGTGCACCTTTAGCGCCCATATATCACGCTGCACTCCTAAAATATTCAAAGCTATCTGCGCCATGTGCAATCTTAAATCTTGGTGGTGTTGCTAATCTTACATATTGGAACGGTGCAGATGAAATTGCGGCTTTTGATTGCGGCCCCGCTAATGGCCCAATAAATGAATGGGTCGAAAATCATGGCCAAGGATCCTTCGATAAAGACGGCCTTTTTGCTGCTGCCGGTAATCCTGACTTGGATTTACTTGAAAAAATAATGAGAAATCCCTGGTTTGATGCGACTTTTCCCAAATCATTGGATCGCTATGATTTTAGCGCAAAATTAGTATCCGGACTAAGTTTCGAAGATGGATGTGCAACTCTTAGCGCCTTGGTTGCAATGGCTGTAAATCGTGGTCTTGAACTCTTTGACCAACGCGTCAAGACGCTTGTGGTTGCTGGCGGCGGACGCAAAAACCCCACTTTAATGCGCGATATTGCCAAATATGCGAATGTAGAATTAATTGATTCTGATAAGATTGGCCTACGCGGTGACGCGGTGGAGGCTGAATGTTTCGCGTATCTTAGTGTAAGGCACGCTATTGGCTTACCTTTATCTTTTCCGAAGACGACGGGGGTAAAAGAACCAATAATAGGGGGGCTTATGGCACTGCCAAGGTCCCAATAATCAATCTA